>NZ_JBNNST010000002.1:0-126858 GCF_050278025.1 Peribacillus sp. NPDC097197
AGACCTATATTCTAAATTTTGAGCGAAATTTCAAGAAAATATCAAAAAGGGGTCCGGAATGAAATCATTCCGGACCCCTTTTGTCGACAAACTGAAAGAAGAAATCATCAATTTCTTCTTTTTTGTATGGCTTCTACAAATTCCTTTACTTGACTCTTTGTACGATCAAGTAATTCCACTTCCTTAATCGGATGTTTTGGATTCTGCTTATCGATTTCTTTATCCACAAAGTATAACCCCTGCATCGGTTCCCCTTTTAATATTGATATAAGAGGTTTCAGCGCATAATCTATAGCCAATAAATGCCTGTTGCTTCCCCCAACCATTATGGGCAAAACTGGCTTATCCTTAAACGCGCCCTCGGGTAATAAATCAATTAGAGCTTTCAACACTCCTGTATAAGATGCCTTATAGACAGGTGAACCAATAATGATACCAGTAGCTTGCTTAATCTTTTCTGAAAGTCTTAGAATATCCTCGCTATCATAACGACCTTGGAATAAGTCGTTTGCAGAAAACTCGGTAATAGAATGATAGTCCGTTGTAAATCCTTCTTTTTCCACCAACGTTTGGATATATTTTAATGAAATATCTGTTCTTGATGGTATAGCAGGGCTGCCTGATAAAATTATAATTTCGCTCATATATATTCCTCCTGTATGTAAAATCTGCAAAGGATCTGGGTCCTTTCCAGTTAAGCAACTTCAATTAATTATCTTAATTATCAGAAAAATAAAAGTCAAGTAACTTGATTGGAATTTATATTTTTGAAACACTAATAAGAATTGTATTATGCCATTGACTAAAAATCCTGCCCCGTTAGGGCAGGATTTTTAAAGCTTTTCAACTCTATTGATTGAGTCTTTCACCATTTTTAAAAAAAGTTGTATAAATCGTTGATCACCGGTCAGTTCTGGATGAAACGAACTGACAAGAACCTGTTCTTGTCTAGCCGCCACTACTTTCCCGTCATAACTTGCTAATATCTCCACATCTTCACCTACGCCAACGGCAAAAGGTGCTCTGATAAAGACACCCATGAAAGGTTCTTCCATTCCTTTAACTATAAGGGGTGCTTGAAAACTTTCCCTCTGACGACCAAAACCATTTCTATTCACTGTAATATTGATAAAACCAAGATGGGGATGTTCCAAACAAACCATTTCCTTTGCCACTAATACCATTCCTGCGCAAGTACCGAAAATCGGTTTTTTTTGTTCGAAAAATGCCGTAATCGGCTCCATGAAACCATAATGGTCCATTAGTTTTCTCATAGTGGTGCTTTCTCCACCCGGAATGATTAGGCCATCGATATCCTTTAACTGTTCTGGGTTCTTAACTAATATCGCATGCTCACCGGCTTCCTTGATTTGGTTCATATGTTCATCTACAGCACCCTGCAAACCTAAAACACCTATGGTTACCATGTTTACCATCCACGCTCCTGCATTCTCTCAGCTGGGGCCAACTTAGAAATATCAATTCCTTTCATCGCGCTTCCCAATTCTTTAGACAACTTGCCTATTAAATCATAATCGGTGAAGTATGTAGTTGCTTGTACGATGGCAGCAGCGAATTTATCGGGATTTTCCGATTTGAAGATTCCTGAGCCCACAAATACACCGTCTGCCCCAAGTTCCATCATCAGGGCGGCATCTGCAGGAGTCGCAATTCCACCTGCTGCAAAGTTTACTACAGGTAATTTCCCTGTGCGCCGGATTTCCTTCAGAACTTCATAAGAAGCACCAATATTTTTTGCTTCAGTCATTAATTCATCCTCGCTCAGCATGCATACTTTACGAATTTGAGATTGAACTTTTCTCATATGCCGTACAGCTTCCACAATGTTCCCTGTCCCAGGTTCTCCCTTCGTCCGAAGCATCGAGGCCCCTTCGCCGATACGTCGGGAGGCTTCCCCTAAATCCCGGCAACCACATACAAAAGGTACTATATAATCGCTTTTCAAAATATGATATTCTTCATCGGCCGGAGTCAGTACTTCACTTTCATCAATGTAATCCACTCCCATGGATTCCAAGATTCTCGCTTCCACAATATGACCGATCCTTGCTTTAGCCATCACTGGGATTGAAACAGCTTTCATCACTTCCTCCACGATCCTTGGGTCGGCCATCCTTGCCACACCGCCTGCAGCACGAATATCTGATGGTACCCTCTCAAGGGCCATGACAGCCACCGCCCCCGCCGCTTCAGCAATTCTTGCTTGCTCTGCATTTATGACATCCATGATTACGCCACCCTTTTGCATCTGCGCCATTCCTCTTTTAACTGTATCGGTTCCTACAAGCTTTTCCATTCTTCTTCCCCCTAATATTTGCATAATTAAGATTTGTTCATTAGTATAAGAAATAGTTGACCACATTGAAAGTGTCAGTTTTAATGAAAATGATAGGGTCAGATAGAAACCACGAAAAGGGCGGTAAAAAAATGGATATGCTAGCATGTAATTTAAACCGTATGGATGAAGTGCCATTATATGAACAGTTATATTCACACATAAAAACGGAAATTGTAAATGGGCGGCTCCCTTTTGGTACAAAGTTGCCTTCAAAACGGAAACTAGCGGAATTTCTCCACATCAGTCAAAATACTGTCGAGACAGCATATGAGCAATTATGTGCTGAAGGCTATGTTGAAGTCATCCCAAGAAAAGGGTATTACATTCAAACTTCCGAGGATTTGGAATACACACAACCTGTGAATGCTCCAGTCGAAAAGACGGTCAATAAAAAGAATGATTTCCTGTTTCATTTTCACCCCAGCCAGATAGATACAGAAAACTTTCCTTTTGAAAAATGGCGTAAATATACAAAAAACACTATAGACATATCAAATCAAGAACTCCTTTTACTAGGAGACCCTCAAGGCGAATATGAGTTACGTTGTGAAATTGCCCATTACCTGTACCATTCTCGCGGAGTCCAGTGTGTGCCCGAGCAAATCATTATCGGTGCAGGGCTGGAGATTATACTGCAACAGCTGATACTACTGTTTGATAAAAAAACAGTATATGGTGTCGAAGACCCCGGATACCATTTAATTTTACGGCTTCTGAAAGGCTATCCAAATGATGTGTATCCACTAGAAGTGGATGAAGAAGGCGTGAAGGTGGATAGAATCGATCAATCCAATATTGACGTCCTTTATATAACCCCTTCTCATCACTTTCCCTATGGAACGGTTTTGTCCGTTAACCGACGTACTCGCTTGTTGAACTGGGCTCAAGAGACGGAAAACCGCTATATCATTGAAGACGATTATGATAGTGAATTTCGTTATAGTGGAAAAACGATTCCCTCTCTACAAAGTTTGGATGCTGGTGATAAAGTGATTTATTTAGGATCATTTTCTAAATCATTGATTCCTTCTATTAGGGTCAGCTATATGGTTTTGCCTCTCGCTTTACTAGAAAAACATAAAGAGGAATTATCTTTTTACCATTCAACTGTCTCCCGAATCGATCAACATATTTTGACACAGTTTATGAGAGAAGGAGATTTCGAGAAACATTTAAACCGAATGAGAAAAGTTTATCGTAGAAAGTTGGAAAAGGTTTTGGAACTATTTAAACCCCTTCATCAGCAGATAACGATAATTGGCGAGCGATCAGGACTTCACGTCGTCCTCATCGTTAAAAATGGTATGAATGAAGAGGATCTTATCCTAAGAGCTTCAAATGCCCATATTAAGATTTACGGACTATCTACCTATAGCATTCAACATAAGAAAGAAAGTCCACCCAAAATCATTCTTGGTTTTGCAGGAATTCCTGAGAAGGAACTGGAAAAAGCCATTCAACTATTGCTGGTTTCATGGGGATTCGACACAAAAAAAGAAGTTCAGAATGGTTACTGAACCTCTTTTTTTGTTACATTCTTGTTAAGTATCTTTCCATCATTTCTTTCGGGACCATGCTTCCCCCTGTAGCCCATATGATGTGCGTGGACTGATTTAACCTTCCTGTCAATCCTTCCTTCATGATATACTTTTCTCCTTCTTCCCTACTGAATATTTGAACCGGTCCATATGCTCCTGCCAGGGCTGATGGCTCTAAATAATAAGCTTCCGTTTTAGCCATCATTCGAAGGAAGTCAAATAATCTTTCGTCCCCAATCGTGAAACTTCCACTCAACATAGAGTCCATCATATTCGAAACCAACTTGGAGGGTCTACCGACTGCCAGGCCATCTGCTTCCGTTTTATTATCCACCCCAAAGTCCTGCACGGAAACTTTTTCATGAAGTCCTGTTGCCAACCCGAGCGTCATACATGGTGAATGGGTTGGCTCTGCGAAAAAACAATGAACATTTTTTTGAAAGGCCAGTTTAAGCCCATACGTTATCCCTCCTGGCCCTCCACCCACACCACAAGGTAAGTACACGAACAGAGGATGTTCTTCGTCAACTATAATCGACTTTTCATTCAATTGCTCTTTTAGCCGTGTTGCGGCCGTTGCATAACCAAAAAGTAGATCGACTGAATTTTCATCATCTATAAAATGACAACTGAGATTGAGAGATGCCTGTCTGCGCCCCTCCTCAACGGCTTTACTGTAGTCCTCTTCATATTCCTTTACGATGACACCGAGCGACCTGAGTTTATCCTTTTTCCACCGCTTGGCATCAGCTGACATATGAACGGTTACCTTAAACCCAAGGTGGGCACTTATTATCCCAATGCTTAAACCTAGATTCCCTGTCGACCCGACAGCAATGGAATAGTGTGAAAATAACTCTTTATATTCATCACTGGCCAATAATTCATAGTTATCGGTTTCTTTAAACCCCCGATCTTTCATCGCTATTTCTTCCGCCCGTTTTAATACCTCATATATGCCACCTCGAGCCTTGATGGAACCCGAGATCGGTAAATGACTGTCACACTTAAGCAGTAGTTTACCTGGGATGGCAATTTCATAGATTTTTTCCATTCGACTCTTCATGGAAGCTATTTCGACTAATGGAGATTCAATGATTCCATTCATGGGTTTTGTTTCCGGAAAGGCTATGGCAATATACGGAGCAAACCTATTCAATCTTTCTTCTGCCTCTTTCACCTTTGCTGCTTGAACAATTGGATGATCAAACATGCTTGTGTAGTTCGGATTTAACCAGAAAGTTTCTTCAGTGTCAATTAGTTGTTTAAGTAATGGATTTTCCATCCATTCTTTTTTTGTCAGTCCCGCAACTGTATGTTCTTTCATGACACCCCTCCAAATAATGAATGTTATAGAGTTTTTATTGATTGGTAAGCTGAACCTTAATCCTTCCTCTTACACTATTAATAAACCAAATTTCCTCAGCAGTAACCAATTCTTCTTTTTTTATGACCCTTTCCTGGATTTCTTTCCTCTTTAATAGTTCTCGACGAAAAGTTCCTGCAAGCAAGCCTGATTCCAAAGGGGGAGTGATGAGTTCCCCATTGATTTTCACGACAATGTTTCCGTTCGTGAACTCCGTGACATCCCCTTTTTCATTCCAGAGCAATACGTCATGAAAGTCAGGATACCTTCTTTTAAATTCATCATAAACGCCTCGATTCGTAGTTTTATGATGAAGAAAAGGATTTTCACTATGAATCGGACTTTCGGCTACGATAACTGATATTTCCGGATTTACCCCATCAATTATTTGCCCAGAGACACTAATTTCCCCATTTTCCGAAACTAGCACACGAATCTTTTCTAACGTGTCGGTATGTATGGAGGAGTATTCTATTAGTTGATTTCTAAGCGTCTTTTCAGGAAGCCTGAAGCCAAAATAATCTGCAGATTGCATCACTCTTTCAATATGTTCCTCCAATAAAGAATATTCGCCATTCTCAAGCCTGATTGACTCTAAAAGCTGGTAAGCCGGGTGCTCTTCCGTCAATAGTTTTGCTTTCAAGAAGGCTTCCTCGTATTCTTCCAAAGAAGCCGAGTCCCAAGTGATTCCCCCTCCGACTCCATATGCAGCCTGACCAGTTTCCTTATCAATTACTACTGTCCGTATCGGTACATTGAAAACTGCTTCCCGATTAGGAGTGATGTAGCCAATGGCGCCACAATATATTTCACGCGGTGAATTCTCAAGTTCAGCGATGATTTCCATTGTTTTAATTTTCGGTGCACCCGTTATCGATCCACATGGGAAAAGTGCCTTGAATAAATCAATAATAGTCGTTTCCGGCTTCGTACTTGCAGTGATTGTCGATGTCATTTGCCAAACTGTCGGATATTTTTCGATTTCCTTAAGCTTAGATACCTTAACAGTCCCTTTTTCCGATACCATCCCCATGTCATTTCTAAGCAAATCGACAATCATTAAATTTTCGGCTTGATTTTTTTCGGAATTGGCTAACCATTTGGCATTCTCCAAATCTCTCTCTCTATTTCCAGCCCGCTTTACTGTCCCCTTCATGGGACGGGTGATTAATTGTCCATCTTCCCATCGAAAGAATAGCTCTGGAGAAGCGGAAAGAATCCGATATGTTCCCAGATTTAAATAAGCACTATAGTTGGAACGTTGAGCTCTTACAAGGCGATTATAAAATGCATAGTCATCCCCTTCAAACTTCGATCGTAAACGCATTGTGTAATTCACCTGATAGCTGTTACCTCTCTCTATCTCTTCTTTAATCCTTTGAAATCCAGCATGATAGGATTTAGAATCGGTTTCGGAATCCCAATCGGCCATATGAAAGGCACCCAACGTTTCTTCTATGAATTCTCCCGGACTTTCAAAAATCCCAAACCATAATAAAGGCATGTTTCCACCCTCTTTTACTTTCAAACAGTTATTAAAGGCTGGGGCGGCTTCATAAGAAACATAACCTGCTACATAATATCCTTCATCAATCGCTTTCTGTACTTCATCGAATTTGATTACCACTTCTTCAATCGAATGGGCAATCAGAATCTTTTTCGGCTTATTAAAATACATGGGCTTTTTATGTCCATATTTATCTGTAAAATGAAACAATAATGATATTGGAACTTCCTGGGTCATGTTTTGCTCCTTCAGTTTTAGTGAATAAAGATATCCCGTTTCCAGTTTTAAAAAAGAGCTTGCAGTGTTTCTGCAAGCTCTTTTAACCCTCATTTCATTCCAGTGATCTCGGCAACGATTTCATAAGAACGAAGTCGGGCTCCGTGATCATAAATCGCCGAGTTTATAATCATTTCATCCGCCTGTGTTTCATCAAGGAAAGCCTGTAATTGTTCCTTGACTTGTTCCGGATTCCCGATGATTGATGCGTTCAATTGCTTCATGACGATCGCTTTTTCGTATTCGGTCCAGAGCCCCTCCATCGAATCGACCGGCGGCGCCATTTGGCCAGGGGTATTCCGAATTAAATTTAAGAATTGTTGTTGATAAGAGGTCGCAATTTTGTGTGCCTCTTCAGTAGTGTCTGCCGCAAATACATTGATGCCTACCATCGCATGTGGTTTATCAAGTACATCGGAAGGGTGGAAATTATTCCGATATCGCGCTAATGCCGGTTTAGTGTTTTCGGGTGAAAAGTGACTGGCAAATGAGAAAGGCAGACCAAGTTTTGCCGATAGCGCTGCACTGAATCCGCTTGAACCGAGTAACCAAATAGGGATATCCTGTCCTTCCCCAGGTATAGCCCGGACCCGATTATGTTTGGAATCGGCACTTAGATAGCTGCGAAGCTGTTCCAACTGTTCCGGAAAATCCTGTCCATTATTACGGACATCACCGCGAAGAGCCATAGCAGTATACTGATCGCTTCCTGGAGCTCTTCCTAGACCCAAATCTATTCTGCCCGGATACATCGCCTCAAGTGTACCAAACTGTTCCGCAATAACAAGAGGAGCATGGTTCGGAAGCATGATCCCCCCTGAACCGACCCGGATTCTCTCCGTCTTGCCAGCGACATGGCCGATTAGCACGGAAGTCGCAGAGCTTGCGATGCCGGGCATGCTATGATGCTCAGCCACCCAGAAGCGGCGATATCCCCATTCTTCTGCGTGCTGGGCTAAGTTTACGGTATTATGAAATGCTGCAGATACTGTACCGCCTTCAATAATGGAGGCTAAGTCCAATACGGAAAAAGAAATATCACTCAGTTTTTTTGTTGATGTGTCATAATTCATATATTCAACTTCTTTCTCTTTTTAAAATGAATGGTCGCAAAGCCATCATATAGAAAATGCAGGGAAATTGCACATGAATTGCTTATACTTACTTTCCAAAAAGCTCCTTGGCAATCAAACGGAACGAGTTCAAGCGGTCTTCCAATAGATGTGTGATCGTGATAATCATGATTTCATCCGCTTGATATTGCTCCTTTAGGTCCAAAAGGCGACGCTTGACTTGTGATGGAGAACCAACAATCATCTTTTCATCTATTTTCCTCTTCCATTCTTTTTCCCTATCCGTCCATACATATTCGCTAGCCTCTTCTATACTAGGAACCATACTACTTTCCCCTTTATCGCTTTGAATTCTCCATAAAGTATTGCTCAATGCAATTTCTTTTGCTTTTTGTTCATCTTCTGCACAAATTACAGATACCGTTAAGATCGTTTTCGGGGACAAAAGGTTCCCTTTTGGTTGAAAGTGGCTGCGATAATGCTGTAAACTTTTCACACCATCATTTTGGCTCATGAACTCGCCGAATGCGTACGCAACACCATTCTCCGCAGCAAGCTTCGCACTTTTTTCACTTGTGCCAAGAATCCATGGTTCCGGTAAAGTCTCTGGGACAGGTGCAGCCGCAACATTAGAAAACTGGTGATTCTCCGGAAAATCCCCTCTCAGAAAATGTAGCAATTCCTGTACTAGCTCTGGCATTTTGTAGACATTTTGCAAATAATTATCTGACAGTGCCATCGTTGCTTCTGCAGAACCACCTGGGGCACGTCCAATCCCAAGATCGACCCTCCCTGGAAAAAGTGTGGCCAGCATGTTGAATGTTTCAGCCACTCGATATGGCTTATAATGTGGCAGTAAAACAGCACCTGCCCCAATTCTAATGTTCTTCGTTTGAGTACCAATGTAACTAAGCATCACCTCGGGTGTAGCACAGGCCAAACCTGGTAAATCGTGATGTTCCGTCAACCAAATTCTGTTGTATCCCAGTCTATCACCTTCTTGCGCTAGAAGTAGTGAATCATGTAAAGCTTGTTGTGCCGTTTGGCCAGATGAAATGGGCGATTGATCTAAAATACTAAGCTTCATTTCTTCCTTCCTTTCATGTTCTCTTTATACTTCATCGTAAATCATTGGTAGAAAATTGTCGCCTAATTGGCTTATACGTTGAATTCCTTAACTAAGACGATAAGGATTGGAACAAATTTCAGGATGAAAGGGTGATAATGATATTCTAGCGAGGTTATCTATTGGATAATGAATGATTTTTGGTCAAAAATAATTACTTATTCATATATTTTAACGAGTTGAACTATAAAATATTCACAAAAAAAGACCCAATCAGGGTCTTTTCGTCAAATTATTCATTTCTTTTAAATTGAGAGGAAAGTTCCATGGCGATGATTGACGAATCCAGTCGAGCGGATATGAACGGTGGCTGAATTCGATTATTTGTCTCAATAGGGACTCCCAGCCAGACAAAGCGTTTATCGAAGATGATAAACGAGAAGGAAACCGGCAAACTTATAAAGGAATGTAAAGGGATATCCGAATTTCTCTTTCCGGATATGATTGTCAACTTCACCTTGGGGTTTCTTTTCAACAAAATCTGCTTCCAATCATCTGACAGCAAGTTTGCATCAGGGATTGCCATAATCATCTCATGGTTGGTATTACCCAAATCCTCCAAGACTTTTTCCAGTTTTCGTGCATGCATCCACTGCAATCTGGAATGTTGGTGTTTCACCCATTTCCCAATGTCTTTCCTTGGAATCACCTGACCGTTATGCGTTTGATGGTCCACAAGTTGTCGAAGCGTTTTACTACGATATACATGTTTATTTATAAAAGAAGTATCGCACACATGCAGAAATTTACCTTTTGTCCGCGTTATTGCCACATTAATGAGCCGTTCACTTTCTCTTCCTGTCAATAACATCCCAGCTCGATCCTGTGGATAGCTATCTACCGTATCAAAAACCATTACATCACGTTCACTGCCCTGAAAACGATGGACAGTTGCGGCAATAATATCAGTGGTTTGCCGTTCGTTCCGGTACAGATCATCCAATAGCTTTTCCATCCATTCAGCCTGTGCCCGATATGGTGCCACATAACCAATCGATTTAGCACCATCAACATATGCTTCATGAATCAGCTGAAATGATAATAATAATTGCCAAAGATTCATCCTTGAGTGGGAAGTACGCTCCGTCATGCAATATTCACCAGAACAGCTCGTATCAAGAAGAACAGAAGCCTTGTTGGCAAACGGTTCCGCAGCCCTGATACTTTCTCTGCTTATCGAAACACTTTCATGATCTCCCACAAAATTGTTGTAGACAACACGGTTTGTAAAGGCCGAAATCTCTGGATGCATACGGCGCTGTTCTTTTAAAAGGAATAAATGTGGATGAAGCGTCCCTTCTTCAACTGATTGCGCAACTCCAGCCCTATGGAATATATCCTCTTTCAACCAAAGTTTCACTAAGGAATCACGGGCTGCTGCGATAGGTGGAAGCTGTTTGAAATCACCTGAAACTAAAATGTGTTTAGATAAAGCCGCAGCAAATGCTACTTGCGGTACGTATGCCATGCTGGCTTCATCCAAAATGATCAAGTCATATTCCCTTGTGTATAACGTTTCATCTTTAGCGGCTTTTGCCAGGGTCGTCCCGATTATTTTGGCTTCTTTTAGGAATTCTATCTCTTTTTGACGGATTTTCTCCAAAACCCGCGCCAATTTCTTTTCTAATTCAAGCAATTCGTCGGTGTCCCTTTTACTGAATGAACCTGCTAAATCCTGTTTCAATAAACGTTTTTCTCCTACAAGTTTCTCTTTATCCGCTAATAAGTCCGGTTCATGCTTCCCTAGTAATTGCCCCGTTACAATATCTTCATGAATTGCTAAGGATTCACCGATTTGTGACCCATATCGAAGGACGTCCCCTTCGTGAAAACGTTCTTTCCTTTTTATGAATGAAGAAATTTCGGCCATCAAAACATCAACAGCTTGATTACTATGAGACAGGACGAGTATCTTTTTACCTTGAAAATAATGGTTGGCAGCCGTACGAGCCAATGTGTAGGTCTTTCCAGTCCCGGGTGGACCCCAGACAAATGTGACTGGATTGAACTTTGAGCGTGCATACAATTCCCTCACACTACTTTGTTTCTCGCTGGAAGGATGTTTTTGTGGCATGGAAGGATCCATAAGACGCTTAATCCTCAGCCTCTTTTTCTTACTTCTCTTAACTTCATCTAACCTTGTGATTAGTTGCTCTAAAAGTTCCCAAGGATCGTGGTATAGAAATGCTTCCCCTATTAAATCACCCAATGACCGTTCAAAGGAAAGGATGATGCTTTTTCCTTCTGACGATAAAACTCTCCCATCCTGTTTAATTCCTCCCCATTCCAGCCGTACAATTGACCCGACCGGAATTTTCACTGAAGAGCCCGTTTCGAAGAAATAGGTGAAAGAGCCATCACTTGAAAGGAGATGGCCATTTGAAACTAAATATTTTGTACTTCCGTATTTCTTTAGATGCAGAATTTCAAGCTGAAGGGCCTGTTGCCATTCTTTTATATAATTTACCGTTGAATTCATTGTTCACGTTCCCTCACAATTTATGCTAATGAATGAAAAAGAAAGCTATACTAAAATACTTTTTTAAGTGAAATTTGACCACGAAAAAGTGTATACTCTCTCAACATACGGAATAAGACCCAATCAATGAAGATTGGGCCTCTCTTTTGCCAATAATCTTACTATAGCATCTTTTCATTCATCGTACCATGGGCTGTTTTGGAAGAAATGGGTACATTAGCCCTCGTTCAGCTCGGCAAATTGGTCAACCAAATCACTGAAAATTTTCATCGCATTTTCAATCGGTTCCGGTTTGGTTAAATCCACTCCGGTTTTCTTAAGCAATTCTAAAGGAAAATCCGAGCTGCCGCTTTTCAAGAACGTTAAATAGCTTTCAAGGGTCTCTTTGTCTCCAGAAAGGATTTTATCCGCTATGATGATGGCAGATACATAGCCCGTAGCATACTTGTAGACGTAAAATGGACGATAGAAATGAGGGATGCGTGACCAACCATATTTCACTTCCTCATTAAAGATGATCTCCGGACCATTATACGTGCGAAAAATCTCTTCATAAGCTGTATTCAAAACCTCTACATTAAGAGGTTCATCATTTTCCGCCTTTTCATGGACGATCTTTTCAAATTCAGCAAACATGACTTGCGTGAAGAAGGTTCCTTTAAAGCTATCAATAAAATGATTGAGCAAATGCTTCTTCTTTTGAAGGTCCTCGGTCGTTTTAAGTAAATGACGTATCAGTAAAATCTCATTTACGGTTGAAGCTACCTCCGCAACAAAAATGGAATAACCAGCTGTGATTTTTGGTTGATATTTTGAGCTGAAGTACGAATGCATGCCATGACCGGACTCATGAGCTAGTGTAAACACACTGTCAAGATCGTCACGGTGATTCAGCAATATGAATGGATGCACACCGTAAAGTCCCAAGTTATAGGCTCCAGACCGTTTTCCCGGTGTTTCCCTTACATCATAATAGCGGTTTTCCTTAAAGCTTTTTAGGATTTCCACATATTCCTCACCTAATGGCTTCAACGCATCGATCATTAATGCAAATCCATCATCATAGGTAATGTCTTCTTTAGCGCCTTCAACAAGTGGCACGCTTAAGTCATATGCACGCAATTCATCCACACCCAATACCTTTTTGCGCAAAGCGATATATTTATGCATGGGTTCGATATTTTCTTTTGTGGACGTGATCAGATTATCGTACACTTCTTTTGGCACTTTGTCCCCGAATAGGGATTTCTCTAAAGCGGATGGATAGTTCCGAAGCTTCGATAAGTTGACATTATTTCTTATTGCCGTTGAAAGAGTGGAAGCTATTGTATTTTTTAATTGTAGATAAGGTTGGTAATAAGCCAAATAGGCCTCTTTCCGCTTTTCTCTGTCATCATCTTCTATTAATTTTGAATACATTCCGCGGGTCAACTCTACTTTTTGACCTTTTTCATCTGTCACTTCACCGAATTTAATATCCGCATTGTTAATCATCCCGAAAGTTTTTTGCGGAGCTGAAAATGCATCACCTATTTGGGAAAGTACTTCTTCCTGTTCCTTCGATAACACATGGGCTTTATAACGGTATGAATCAAGTAAATCTTCCTCAAAGTATTTTAATCCCTCTACTTCTGCTATGTATCTTTTAAGTGTTTTTTCATCTAAGCCTAGTAAGAACGGCATAAAGAAGGCAGATGCACTGCTAATCTTTCTACCTAACTGACCTGCTCGGTCAAGTAGTGCCTGAGATGAGGTGACACGGGTATCCAAATCCGCTTGGAGCATGGCAAATACATAGAGTTTATTATAGGTATATCCGATTTCTTCACTTAAATGTAAGTAATCAAACAACTCTTGAGCTGTATGAATATGACCGTCAAAAGCCTTTAATGTATCAGTTACAGTAAGGACTTCTTGAAAATCCTTCTCCCAATCATCTTGGTTTTTATAAATATCAGTAAGATTCCACGTTTCTTCCTGTTTTACTTCTTCACGTGTCTTGAATGTTTTCATGATAACACTCCCTTTCATATCCCTTATCCTCTTATTATAAGCGACTTTCCGGAAAACCTGCACAGAAATGCATGGTTGAGGATTTTTATTTTTTTATTGTTAATTGGATTAAATCTTACTATCTATTTCAAGAAGCAGATAATGAAAAAACGAGAGCATCTTGCCCTCGTTTACTTGGAATCTTTATGATGAAACGGACATTTCCCAAGGATTGGTTCGCTATCATCACCTATGAAGAATTGTTTCCATTCATTGTGGTTGACATCTCCATAATGACTGATGTCTGGATGCGTGGGCAGGTTATCCCACTTTTCGACTCGTTCCCTTACCTTTTCACGTGACATGATTCCTCCCTTTTCCGTTCCTTCTAACCCTTCAAATATCATTCGAGGTTGAAATCCTAGGACGAGGCTATTACCTAAATCACGCGTTTTACGCTGTTTATATGCCGGTGCATTTCCAAAAATAAAGATGGGTTCCCCTGCAAAATGAAAGTCCCACAGATAATGTTCAGGATCCTTTGGCTTCTCTATCGGCCAAGGTGTATGATCATGGGCATGTAAATATTGAAGGATATCCCAAAATCGCTTACGATATAATTCCAAGTCACCTTCTTCTTTTTCCGGCTCCATGAAAACAAAAAGACCATGCCTAATATATGGAGGCTCCTGAAATAATTGCAGAAATTTTTCTACAGCCTTTGGGAGATTGGACCAATCTTCCTGAGTGATATATGCATAACGCAGTTCACCTTTATTTTCTGCCTTCATGCCAAAATAACAAGGAAAAGTCTTGTCTGTTACCGTATCATGGAAAGTTTGATATTCTTTAATCACCCATTGTGGTACTCTTTTTGGGTTCGTCATGTCTTCTTTCGTTAATAAACAAGAATTCGCAGTCAGCATTTCACTACTCCTCACAAATATTATTTATATTTATGTACCCGTTGCCTAAAAAGTAAAACGTCCGAGGTGACTGCAATTATTGACATTCCACGTTAAAATTTCCCTTTACCTTTCCTTTTGTTCGTTATTTGAAATGACAAATAGAAGAGTTCATATGAAAATTTTTCAATCGATCATTAGCATGAGCATATGATGTTTTTTTTACCTTTTGGACAGCCTAAAATAAAGGGGTGATAATCGGTGTCAAGAAGAAATAAAATCCTAGTAGAAGAAGCCCGAGCAGACCTTAATCAACTAAAAGCCAAAGTTGCTGGATCAAGAACCCATGAGGAGGCGAAATTTGAAGCTGCCAATGAAGTCGGCATTCCTTTAAAAAAAGGGTATAATGGCCAAATGACAGCAAAGCAAGCTGGTAAAATTGGCGGTCATTTGGGAGGTAATATGGTTAAGTCACTTGTTGAAATGGCCAAAGAAAACCTAAAAGTCCAAAAGTAATGTTATATAAAGTGTGGCTCCTCATTCCAGAATAAACATATCTTCCCCATTCTTAACTAAACTATATTGAACATGGTATCCTGTTATTCCAAAATTTTAAAAAGGGGTCTGGAAATAAATCATTCCAAACCCCTTTTGATGAAGGCAAAATGTTTTTTCCTAACATTCCGACTCATTTCTGTATAACTTCAAAATCTTAGAAAGTAACTTTTTCTTCAACTTTCGTAGTCCAACCCAATTCATCTTGAATTTTACCTGTTTGAATTCCAGTTAGCGTTTCATATAGTTTTTTGGATAGTTCACCCGTTTCACCATTTTGAACGACCATTTCTTCACCATTCCATAGGAATTCACCTATAGGAGAAATGACGGCTGCAGTTCCAGTACCGAATGCTTCTTCTAATTGACCTGATTTATAGGAATCATAGACATCCTGCATGGAAATTCGCTTTTCACTCACTGGAAGGTTCCAATGTTTTAACAATTCAATGATGGAATCGCGAGTGATGCCCGGAAGAATGCTACCATTTAAAGCTGGAGTAATAATTTCTCCATTGATTTTAAAGAAAACATTCATGCTTCCCACTTCTTCGATATATTTCTTCTCCACTCCATCAAGCCATAGAACTTGCGAATAACCAAGCTTTTCGGAAACCTCCTGAGCTTTAAGGCTTGAAGCATAGTTTCCTCCGGTTTTAGCTTCTCCAGTACCTCCATTCACTGCACGCGTAAAGGATGACTCAACCGCTATTTTCACTGGGTGAATACCTTCTTTATAATAAGAACCTACCGGCGACATAATGATGATGAATTTGTAACGGTCTGATGGAGAAACTCCTAAATAAGGTTCCGTCGCAATAATGAAAGGACGTATATATAATGATGTACCCTCTGCTCTAGGAATCCAGTCGTTATCAATACTAATTAACGTTTTTAACGCCTTCAATGCATAGTCGACATCTACATGAGGGATACATAAACGATCATTTGAACTATTTAAGCGTTGGAAATTCTTTTCCGGACGGAATAAGATAACTTCGTCTTCATCTGTTACATATGCTTTTAATCCTTCGAATACAGATTGTCCATAATGAAATATCATTGATGAAGGCTCTAATTCGAGCGGTTGATAAGGAACAATTCTTGGATCATGCCACCCTTGCCCTTGTGTATAGTCCATAATAAACATATGATCGGTAAATGTTTTACCGAACTCCAGCTGTTCAGCCTTTGGCTTTTCTTTCTTCGTTGTACTAAGCGTGATTTGCATGTCTTGTTCCTTCATTACCAAAACCCCTTGTTGAATATTTTTACAAGATTTCACTTCCATAAAACCTATCTTAATTAGTTTACTCCTATAAGGTTTCATAGTTCAAGCCCTTATAACTAAATTTTCCGAATTTTTTAAATAAAATTTCGTTTTCATCTAATTTTTTCGTCATTTAGAGGAAAATCCATTCTATTATGTAAGTTATTTGGTCATATCATTCCCTCCCATGCTATCGTTTATTGAATATTTATATGTTTTCAGCTAGCAAATTATCCAGTTTAATTGATTATTATCTCCTATCCCTACATATTAATTTAAAAAATTCTTTTCTCTCAAAATTTAATGGTGTGTATGTTTCTTCTATAAACTCTTTTACAAAAACACTCCCTTAATTAAGGCTTACTGTCATTTAATCTCATTTTTATTAAAAAAATTTAATTTAGTAGTTTACTAGTAAATAATAATCTTATATACTAAGGCAACGAGATAGATAAAATGCATATAACTTAACGAACCATAGATAAAACGCATGAATCTTTCTCATAACTGTGAAAAGGGGTACCAACATGACAAAAAACAGATGGTTAATCGCTTTATCAGCTATCGCTATCCACCTTTCTATAGGAGGGGCATATGCTTATAGTGTTTACAAAAAGCCCATAGTAGAAGCAATGGGCTGGTCAGAGACTGAAGTTACTTTAGCGTTTACTATAATGATGGCACTTGCAGGGACCTCTGCAGCTTTCTTTGGAAAGTTCGTAGAAAAAAATGGGCCAAGGAAGTCAGCCATGGTTGCCGCGGTACTATTTGGTTTAGGTCAAGCCGGATCTGGCGTGGCGATTATGATTGATTCGCTTCCACTTTACCTCCTTACCTATGGGTTTTTAAGCGGATTAGGAATGGGTATCGGTTACATATCACCAGTTTCGACCCTTGTTAAATGGTTCCCTGACAGAAGAGGACTTGCAACTGGGATGGCAGTGCTCGGTTTCGGTGCAGGTGCACTTATTACGGCGCCTGTTGCAGCTAGCCTTATGCAGTCTGTAGGAATATCTACTACCTATTATATTTTAGGCGCTGGATACTTCATCCTAATGTTTTTAGGTGCTTCTTATATTGCACCGCCCAAAGCAGGTTGGATTCCAGAAGGCATGAAACAAGACATCGAATCAGGAAAAAAGGAATTGAAAAAAGATTTAAGACAATCTACCGCGAAGGAAGCGGTTAGAACAAAACACTTTTGGATGTTATGGTTCATGAAATTGATCAACACTAGTGCAGGAATCATGATGATATCAGTAGCTTCTCCCATGGCTCAGGATGTAGTCGGGCTTTCAGTTGCTGGGGCGGCTACCCTAGTTGGTATCATGGGGATTTTCAATGGTGGTGGAAGACTTGGCTGGGCAGCCGCTTCCGATTATATCGGTCGTCCTAATGTTTTCGTCATTTTCTTCATCATCCAAATTGCGGCATTCCTATTACTTCCGACCACTACCAACTCCTTATTATTCCAAGGTCTGATTTTACTCGTTGTTAGTTGTTATGGAGGAGGGTTCTCTAACCTCCCTGCATTTGCCGGTGATTTATTCGGAACTAAAGAAATCGGTGCAATCCATGGTTACCTATTAACAACTTGGTCTCTTGGTGGAGTTTGTGGACCTATGTTGGTAACTTATATCAGAGAAAGTACAAATAGCTACATTCCTGTGTTTTACGTTTTCGCAGTCTTGATCACGATTGCATTCGTCATCTCAATAATGCTTCGTTTAGATATCAAGAAAATGAGAAACGCACAGGAACAACAAGGATTCAAGGCTCCAGTGGAAAAAATCTCCTGACATGAGCCTTGATTCATCAACTGAATAAGCTAAAAAAGGCATTATCGAAGCAGGCCCTTTGGGCAACATGCTTTTGATAATGCCTTTTTAGCTGCCTGAGGATTACATCCTTTACCAAGGCACACTATGCATCTGGTTATTTTTTCATTATTTTATTTTTTCAATATATTTATTAATTTTTCTCAAAACCCCCAAAACCCCATTAAAATCTATCTTTTTTTAAAAAAAAAATAAAAAAATGTTATTTTGTTATAGAAAAATCTAAATAGAAGTGTATAATAACTGATGGTATTGTTTATATGGTAAGTAAGTCCTTGCCTCTTAACTACTAAAAAATAAAAAATAGAGAAAGTATTTTTCAAGGGGGAGCAAAATGAGTTATAACAACCCGCAACAAATGGCGCAAATTGCAATCAATGCAGGGAAAAAGAAAGCCACGTTGCCACTAAGAAGCATTTTAATTTTAGGATTCCTTGGAGGCGCGTTTATTGCCTTAGGTTTTCTATTTTACATCCGCGTTACGGCCGGATTACCGCCAGAATGGGGTACACTGAATAATCTTATAGGCGGATTAGTTTTCCCGCTAGGATTAATCCTTACGGTCGTTGCAGGCGCAGAATTGCTAACAGGAAACATGATGGCAGTCTCCATGGCAGCACTAGCTAAAAAGGTCACTGTTAAACAATTGACGATTAACTGGATTTTAATTGCCGTTACAAACCTAATAGGCTCCGTCTTTGTAGCATACGTATTCGGACACCTTCTTGGTTTGACCGAAACAGGGGTTTTCCTGGATAAAACCATTGCAGCTGCCAACTCAAAGGTTGATGCAAGTTTTATTGAATCTTTCATTTCTGCAATAGGATGTAACTGGCTTGTAGCATTGGCTATTTGGATGAGCTATAGCGCAGAAGACACTACTGGTAAAATTGTTGGTTTGTTCTTACCAATTACAGCCTTCATCGCTATTGGATTCCAACACGTTGTAGCCAATATGTTCATCATTCCAGCTGGTATTTTCGCAGGTGCACTTACTTGGGGAGATTATATCATGAATTTCATTCCGGTATTTCTAGGTAACGCTGTCGGTGGGGGAATATTGGTAGGATGTCTTTACTTCGGTGCTTTTGGACGTTCTGAAAAACAACCCGCAAAAGAAGTACAAAGTTTGAAAAAGTCATCATAAGGTTCGGATTAGATCTCCATTTTACATGGAGGTCTTTTTTTATATAGGCTTTGTTATAGTTTAAGTTAAATTTTGATTTTAAAAAAGTAGAACTTCTTAAAAACGGAAGTTCTATTAAATTATTTATTTAGTTCTTCGGTAAGAATGTTGATGGCTTCCAGAACTTCTTCAACATTTTCCTTGTCATTCATTTCATTTTTAGCGTGAAGTAATACTGGTCGAACTGACTCAACTGAACGCCCGAATATACATCCATTCATATCTTGGAACCATCCAAGTATGAAAATGATGGGATATGCGACATCTTGATGGGCGTGAAAGAGCTCTGTTTCAATGACCACGCCGCCATCTGGTTCAACTACTCCACTTGTTAATGCACAACTAAGACACTCAACTTCTACCGTTCCTCCATTAGATAAGGTGATTTTCCTCAAGTGTTTTCCCCCGAGCGAAAAATATTTTACTTATTCCAGATATAACTCCATTTGGTTAAATATATAGTTTATATCTCGAACTCAGATAACCCAATTGTACTATATATATTTCTTTATTTGGAATTAAATTCCCCTTAACTAGTATATCTTTCATTGTGACTTCTTCTTTGAGGATGGATACTTTCTAACAGGTGTAACCAAGCGAGGTAATTATTTAGACATTTGGTTGCTACACCGTTAAATCGCTGTATCCATCCTTTAAGTCTGCGGTGGTAGTCGCAACCGATGCTTTTCTGCTGGATTACGTTTTTGGATGACTTTGAGGATTTCAATTGCTCTCATAGTTGTCACCCGTTCATATTTGATAATCCCATCACAGAACATTCGTTCCTTTAAAGTGAATATCAGACCTTTAACAGAGCCTTTATATAAAATATTCAAGAATTTGTCCATTCATTTCTACTCTATCGAAAACCACTGAAAATGGCATAAAAGTTTAGTATAGCGTCATTCAAGGGAAATAGTGATAGTAAAAGTAGATGTAGAAGGGGGAATTCAATTGTGTGGATAAACAAACCTTTTTTTAAATATGCAACAGGGATTATTTTAACCATACTTATCATTGTATTACTTGGTAAGATAGAATATGTTTTTAGACCCATTCAAAATATCATTGCGGCCGTATTTTTCCCCATCCTATTAGCTGGATTGTTATATTACATATTAAGGCCGGTTGTTCAATTTCTAAGCAAGTTCATTCCTAAAACTTTGAGTATTTCCTTAGTTTTTCTGATAATATTTAGTGCAATTGGTTATGGCAGTTACTTTGGAAGCCCAGTTCTCGTTGATCAATTCCAAAAATTATCGGATCAATTCCCAGGTAAAGTCAAGGAACTTTCTGAACAATCCGAAGATGTCGAACATGTGATAGAGAAAAATGATTTTGGCATGGTAAATATAAAAACCCTTAAAGAGAACTCCGTAACCTATTTTAAGAATTTTTCAGATAAGATCATGGTAAATATCAACACCATTTTCACTACAGTAACAAGTGTTCTAACTGTTATAGTCATAACCCCGTTCATTTTATTTTATTTTCTGAAAGATGGCGAAAAATTAAGGCCGTTCTTATTAAAGTTTATTCCAAAAGAAGTGGAGGCAGAGGGAAACACTATATTAAAAGACGTCGATAAGACTCTATCGACCTATATTATCGGCCAATTCATCGTATCAATCGTAATTGGGGTCTTATTATATATCGGATACCTCATCATTGGACTCGATTATGCATTAGTATTTGCCCTTATAGCTATGGTATTTACGATTGTACCCTTCCTAGGCCCACTGATAAGTGTACTTCCAGCTATTTTCATCGCTTTGCAAACAGATGTTGGTTTGGCGATAAAAGTCACCGTTGTCTTTATAGTGGTTCAGCAAATCGAAGGTCACCTGATTACTCCAAACATTATGGGAAAGAGACTTAACATTCACCCATTAACGATTATCTTGCTGCTCCTCGTTGCCAGTTCAATATATGGATTCATAGGTATGTTAATTGCAATTCCTGTTTACTCAGTCCTAAAAACGACCATCGGTAACTTTAGGAAGTTTTATAGATTGAGAAAGAAACGAACATAAATATATATGTTCTAAGAAGTGAGGGCCCATTATTGTTCCCTCTTTCTGAGGTTTTTTTCCATAGACTATTCCCATACCTTCGCTAGATTGCTCTTATCGTGGTTTCTTTAGTACTTTTTTTACATATCTCTTAATCCTTGCTTTTAAACTATTCTTCTTAACAGTTTTAGGTTTACTCTTTTCTTTCTCTTTCTCAATATAAATATTCCCTTTATCAATAGCATTTTTTTCGGCCAATACCAGACCTAAATCGGAATTGTATTCCTGATTTAAAACAACCTTGTACGGAATCTTATATTGATTAGATAATTTAATGTATTTCCCTAAGTACTGATAATCCATTTGACCATTCAGAAGTAAATTAGCCCGTGGATATTGTTTCATCCTATTTTCTATTTCTGGATATAGATTGTTTTCAAAGACTTGTGATTTTGTTAATACGATAATGACTCTTTCCCGTAACGTCCCAAGAAACTCCCTACGTTCACCCGGCTTGATTTCTTTTGTTCCATAAATTCCTTGTTCAAGGTAATCCTCCACTTTGCGAGACAAGTATTTTTCACCTCCTACATTCCTTCTTCATTATATGTCATTTTCCCTCTTATGGTGCCCAATTTCCTGTATGCTTCTAAATAAGTATGTATAAAAAACATGAAATTTAACCTCCATTCTTAAAGAGGCGTTAGTACTATGTAGAACTTTAAGAACAAAAAACTGTGAGGGATAAAAACTCTTAGCAGTGATAAACTAAAAATCCAATGACAAGTAGAATGATACAATTTTATACATTTAGACATTTTTCCCCAACTAAATTTATGAATTTCATGTTATAATTTACAAATAAACAGATGTTGATTTAAGCATGATCACACACTACATATAAGGAGGAAATACAGATGTATGATGGACTTCTCTTAACGATTATTGAATCAGTTTTTGTTGTCGGAACTATTTCCATGTTTGTTATTTTAGGATTTGTAAAGGGCCGCGTTTTTTAATTTCCACTACTATTCATTCTATTCTCACATGCCTGATTACTTACTCTTGTAATATTGGTAATCAGGTTAAACTTATTTACAAAAGAAAAAAGCATATCCATTGCGGCATGCTTTTCTTTACCAATTATCCGTCTTATCTAATAACTTATCAATGTCAAATGTATAGAGATGAACTGGAATTGATTCTTCGGCCATTTCTTCAGTAGCTAGTAATAACTTATCAATGTCTATAGTAGCCAAATAAACTTCCTCCCTTTTTTAGTAACCTATACCCGATATTTTTATATACTAAACATTACGTTTTGATTTTTATTTTTTTGGGGGTATATTCAACTGTTTATACAAAAGACATTATTAAGAATTCATAGGACTTGGATCATCTTGTTCTGCTGGGGCAAGTGATTGAATTAATTTCACCAACTTATATAAAGTCCCGCTGCAGATGATGGCACCAGGGATATTATGGAATATTGATTTTTTGTTAATATGATAATTCTCTTTTTCAGGCGAATACACAACTATTTTTTTATTTGAAGAAAGGGCATGTCCTAGTTCATAAAGGTTTCCCTTTCCCGCAGTAAGAAAGATTAACATAAAATCCGCTTCGTCTATTCCTTCCTTTTCATAATCCCCTAAACTATTAGTGGTTTCTTTATTACCATTCTTGTCAAAAAGATTCCACTCATTTACACATGAGAACCCCTTTGCATTCAATTTCTTTATTAATGATTTAACTTGCTTTATATTTTTTTCATCCGATGCTATATAATACTTCACTAATACACCTCCATATTATTGATACTTTTTACCTATATTATCTACACTATACATATTCGTTATAAAGAACTCAATATCCTTTCAAAAATAAAAATAATTGTTTCTATTCTCTATATAAATCGGCTAGTATCAATAACACCATTGATGCATCAAGTTAATATGACAAAACTAAGCTATAATTTCTTGGTCTCCCAGTGGATATGAATACTTTTCTACCTAAGAATGATTAAACGAAGTAATTACCATTTTTCAATAAATTCGAAGAAAGACAGGCATGATAGCCTATTTAAATAACCCCTCATACATCTTATTCCTAAATGCTCGCCATTTGAAACCGTTAAAGTGCGAAGCTCTACTACCCTTTCGGAGGTACGTTCAAAAAGAACCTCTGCCATTCAAAATGAATTGTCATTATACTTTCCATAACCGTAGATTAAATACAGAAATCCCTTTTTCACACAGAAAAAAAGCCTTATCCTCTCCGTAGGGTAAGACTTTGTCTTTCTTTTTCATAAGTAATATGTTCAATTTCAATGCGAAATGGGTCAGCCTCGCAAATATTAATTCCTCGATCTACATTCACTTTTTCCATTTTAGTTGCATCAGGGATTAGTTTCTTTGAATGGATAAAATGTTCGACCATCGAACACAATAGTTCTTGAGCACAAGCTAGAGCGTCGCCCCTATCTCTTCCGCTAACGGAAGATGTGAAACCCTTTCTCTTAAAATCAGGAAAACACACTTGAATTGAAAATGAATCCATGATTAAAGGGTGCTTTTCATAATAAAAAACAGCAGGATACTTAAATATCTGATTGGACAAAAACAACATCCCCCCTTAATATTTAGTTCATGTAAATCATAACATATTTTCCCAAAATAATCCTAATGAAGTATTTCCTTTATCTTCATATTTTCAAATTAGATAAGTAGAATTATCGCTATTTTATGACGGAATAGAAAATAAGAGGATAATAAGGACTATGATCATATTAAAAATGATCCCAATAATACTGCATACTTTTCCTGCTGTCGCCAAATTGATACCAGGCTCTCCCGAATGTACAATTTCTTTTGTACCATTTGAAGCAAAAATCAGACCTAATATCCCTAATATAACTCCGATAAAGGGAATGAGAAGGGATAGAATTCCTAGGATTAAAGAGGCTAGTGCTTTGCTATTGGTACGCTTAATTTCAGACAGCTTTTTCACCTTCTTTCCTCTTCATATGTATACGATTTTGAAATGCATATGATTCACATTATCGCTCATTACGAGTCCCCTCCTATGGAATAGAAAGAAAAAATAGCTGAGATATGATAAAAACTCCGACTCAAATATGAGTCGGGGGATTTAAGTACGTTTTAATTCTAGTCTCCTGGCCACTAAAGATAAGCTAAAATTAACGGCAAAATACATTAGGGCTACTAAGATTAAAATTGGAATCAAGAAATTTTGACCTTGCCCATAGATGATTTGCCCTTGATGGGTCAATTCTGGCAATGAAATCACTACCGCTAATGAGGTGTCTTTCAATAGAGAGATGAATTGGCTCACTAGAGGTGGGACCATTCGGCGTAGTGCCTGCGGAAGTATGATATGTATCAAGGCTTGCACATAACTTAAACCAGATGAACGAGCTGCCTCCATTTGTCCTTTATCAACTGATTTCAACCCACTTCGTATTACTTCGGATATCATGGCTGATTCAAAAACGGTCAAAGCAACAATCGCAGCTGGAATAATTTCCAACTTAATTCCTACTTCAGGCAACGCTAAATATGTAAAAAGAATGATTAACAACAATGGTAAATTACGAATGGTTTCAACGCCGACAGCTAAAATTTGTGATACAACTGGTATCTTTGCATAACGTAAAATGCCGACTAGTCCCCCGATGATAAAACTTAAAATGATAGATACAAAAGCCACCTGAATCGTTACCCAAAAACCTTCTAATAAAAACTTTAAATGATCTGGTGTGTATGCTCCTAAAAAATCCATGTCTTATACCTCCCTCAATTACTCTTAGCCAGACGTTTTTCTAAATAACCAACGCCAAGGCTTAAAGGAATGGTAAGAATTAAATAAAACGCTGCTACGAAAATGTAAACATCGAACACTACAAAGGTTCTTGAGGATATTAAATCACCGTGATACATAAGATCTAATCCAGCAACGACTGCTAAAATGGAAGAATTTTTAACGAGATTGATGAATTGGTTCCCAAGAGGGGGAATGACAATTTTCACGGCTTGTGGCAAGATGATGAATCTCATCGCCTGTCCATATGTCAGTCCTGAAGAACGGGCTGCTTCCATTTGTCCTTTCGATACCGAAAGAATGCCGGCTCTAATGGCTTCCGCAATAAATGATGATGTGTATATAGTCAAGGCTAACGTACCTGCATATAACCCACTTAATTTCAGGCCGAGGAAAAAGAAAAATGTGATGATCAATAAGGGTATATTCCGTATGAACTCCACATATGCGGTCCCAAGCCAATTCAGAGGCTTAATCGGAGCAATTCTCATGATAGCAATAAGCACACCAAGGATTAAGCTTGATACTAAAGCAATTAAACTAGATATGATTGTATTTTTAAAACCCATTAAATACATATCTAAATTCTCTGTCAAAATGGAGAAATCAAGCAAGACATCCACTCTCCTCTAACTAATCAGGATGAGCAAATTGCTCATCCTGACAGATCCAAATATTATTCTTTTAGTAGGTAAGTAAAAATCCTATTTCTTCTTACCACATGTAAATGAATACGTTATTGCTTAATCCACTTATCATGAATTTCATCATATTTCCCGGAGTCTTTAATTGATTTAAGAGCTTTGTTCAATTCATCTACAAATTTTTCATTTCCTTTTTTAACTGCAATTCCATATGGCTCATCCGTAAATGTGCCGCCAACAAGTTCGTAATTTGGATCTTCATCAGCCATACCATAAAGTATGGAATCATCTGTCGTCAATGCATCACCTTGACCTGATTTAAGTGCTGCGAATGCTTCCGAATAATTTTCGAATTCCAAAACATTTGCTTCGGGAGCTTTTTCGCGGATATTTATGGCTGAGGTAGAGCCTTTTACAGCCAATACCTTTTTACCTTTTAAATTATCAATACCTTTAATGTCACTTCCTTTTTTAACAAGTAATGATTGTCCAGCATCGAAATAGACATCAGTGAAGTCAACTTCTTTTTTACGTTCTTCCGTAATGGTCATAGTCGCAACAATCGCATCGATATCCCCATTGTTCAATAAAGGCATTCTTGTTTTAGACGTTACTTCTTTGAATAATACTTTTTCTTCATCACCAAGGATCTCCGCTGCAAGTGCTTTCGCAATGTCGATGTCAAATCCTTCTACCTCTTTTGTATTTGGGTTTTTCAATCCAAACAGACGCGTATCATTCTTTACCCCGAATACGATTTTATCGTTATCCTTAATTTGAGTTAGAATATCTTTATCTTTGTTCCCGCTTCCACCATCTTTACCTTCATCAGAATCCTTTTCCCCGCCACAACCCGCTAATAGTATGACAGCCAGTACTGAAAGCAATGATAATTGTAACCATCTCTTTTTCTTCAACATGTAAATCCCCCCTATTTTTTATTTAATGATTTAATATACGGCTGAGAAATAGACGCGCCCTCTCTTCGTGAGGGTTTTCGTAAAAATCAGCCGGTATTGCCTCCTCCAAAATCCTGCCCTCATCCATGAATACGATTCGGTCCGCCACTTCACGGGCAAATCCCATTTCGTGTGTGACCACGACCATCGTCATTCCTTCTAGAGCAAGCTTTTTCATCACATCAAGTACCTCGCCGATCATTTCTGGATCCAAGGCTGAGGTAGGTTCATCAAACAACATGATTTCCGGTCCCATTGCCAGTCCTCTGGCAATGGCAACACGTTGCTGCTGTCCACCGGAAAGCTGTGAAGGATAAGAATTCGCCTTATCCGAGATCCCGACTTTTTCCAAATACTTTTGGGCAATTTTTTCCGCTTGCGCATTCGTTTGTCCTAAAACCTTCTTAGGTGCCAACATAATATTTTCCAATACGGTTTTATGAGGGTAAAGATGAAAATGTTGGAAAACCATACCGATGTTTTGGCGCAACTTATTAATGTCTGTTTTTTTATCCGCAACATTCATCTCATTGATGGACAGCGAACCTTCCGATATCGTTTCTAAGCGATTAATACAACGAAGAAGCGTACTTTTTCCTGATCCAGATGGACCGATTACTACGACCACTTCTCCCTTATTAATTGTTAGATTAATATCTTTCAATACATGAAAATCACCAAAATACTTATTAACCTGATCAAAAACTATCATAACTAATCCTCCCTAGCCTGCAACATTTTTCAAAAAACAAAAATAGTCCAAATAATCTGAATTAAAATGCGAAAAATGCAATAATTTTGATACCGGCCATCTTAGTTTACTTCATTCTATACCTATGTATAATTTTCTTAAGAGAGAACTCTTCTGAAAGTTATATCAAACTATTAATTCTAAAAAAATTCATTTACTATAACACTTTTTATTATATCCAATTCTTCATATAATTTCCATAAAAACTTATATTTGTTATTTTTTCTACCTTATTCATTTTTAATAAAGTCGAATTTTATCATATTTCGTACAGAACAACACGTTTTTAGACTAAATGAAGGAGTGCTGCTCTAAATAGATCTTTTTCTAGTAAAGTAATGGAAAAAGAAGAGGCAGAAATAATAAATCGTTTCTGCCTCTCCTTTTTATACCCCTTCAGATTCCTTGTTCTCACCATTTATTCCTTTATAATAGAATCCTCAAATGGTGCTGAAAATAAACCCTTTGGACCTAGCATATCTGTTTCAGACTCTCGCTCATCACCTTTGACTTCATAAGAACCCGCAGGAAAGAAATCAAATAATTCACTATCCTTATGTAATTCCAGAAAGTACTCAGAAAGCTCATCCATAAGTTGCTGATATTCTTCGTGTTCGATGATTTCACCGGACTCATCAATTCGAAAATTCATATTAATCGCATCCTGTAGCCGTGCATGGTTCGAAGCTGCAATATATAAATCTACGTCTCCACATTCCATACATAACAATTCTCCTTCTTCCCTTGCCTCTTCATAAGAATTTCGAACCATTTGCTTAAGAATACTATCTATTTCATTAAGGTTATCTAGTTGTCGTATAGTCTTCATCACACAATCGCCCCCAAAATCTTAAAAATATTTTTTCGATTTATTACGTTTTATCTACTGCAAAGAAAATAGAACTAAAAACTATGTTACTACCTTCAATTACAAACGTTTTGTTGTTTTTTCAATTCATGTGCAACACGGAGGTTAGCCTACCGGTATAATTGTATACCATAATAATAGCATGATAGGAGAAAAGAAGAAAAAAAACCTGTACTCAAGTACGTACAAGTTTCGAGATGCTTATTCATATCGCAAGGATTCAATCGGATTCATTTTGGAAGCCTTATTCGCCGGTAAAATTCCGAAAACAATGCCTATTGTCATGGAAAAGGCTACACCTCCAAGGACAACCTGCCAAGAAATTAGAGAGGGAAGCCCCGCAAAAAGAGAAATTAGCGTGACAACGATCCACCCTAAAACGATGCCCAACAATCCACCAATCAGTGTTAAGATGATCGATTCAATTAAAAATTGAGTTAGTATCTGTCTCCTTGTGGCTCCTAGCGCCAAACGAATGCCAATCTCTCTAGTCCGTTCCGTAACGGATACAAGCATGATATTCATTACACCAATCCCCCCCACGACGAGCGAAATGCCTGCAACAGAACCGATTATCAAAGTCATGATCCTGGTAATTTGACCAATTGCCGAAGCGATTTCTTCCATATTTATGACTTGATATGATTCCCCTGCATTGTGAATAGAATTAAGTTTGGCAGAGGCTTTTTTACCGATAGTGTTCAATTGATCAGTATTTTCTGCCTGCAACAGAATAGAGGTCACATCATTTTTACTGAAGACCGTTTTCCATGTATTAGATGGCATATACAATTGCACTGTATCAAAAGCAAGGAGCCCTGTTGATTTTTCCATTACTCCAATAATTTCAACGGGTTGCGTTCCAATCCGAATGACTTGTCCAATTGGTGATTTCCCATCAAATAAATCCTCTTGCATCGTATGGCTTGCAATGGCAACTCGTGCTCCACCCAAAAAGTCAGCAGAAGTGAAATTTCTTCCACTGGCCACATTAAGTCTATTTAAATCCAGAAAGGCATCATTTATGCCTACCACAGAACTATCGATGGATTCCTGTTTGTGGCTAACTTTTGTAAACTCTGAACTTGAAGCAACCACCCGTTTAACACCGTTAAGATTTTCAAGTATTCGGATATCTTCCTGATTAAAAGCAGCTTCATAGATAATATTCGGATTCGACTGCATTTCTTCCTCTGAGGGCTGATAAAATAATTCAACCGTATTACCCGGACCTACAATTTCCGATTTCAGCATCGCTTCCCCACCTTGCCCTATTGCAACTACGATAATGACAGCGGCTACGCCAATTATGATGCCCAACATCGTTAACATAGAACGCAATTTATGAGCTTTTAGAGAACTCAAAGCCATCGTGACATTTTCGAATACACTCATTAATCCTCCCCTCTTTCTATGAGGGTAGCAGGAAGAATTTCACCGTCGCGTACAAATATGGTCCTAGAAGCGTATTCGGCAATTTCGGCTTCATGTGTTACCACAACAATTGTGACTCCCTCTTCATTCAACTTCCTGAATTGTTCCATTATCGCCACACTTGTGATTGAATCTAGTGCACCAGTTGGTTCATCCGCTAAAATTAATTGGGGTTGTGTGACAATGGAGCGTGCAATAGCAACACGCTGTTTTTGCCCTCCAGAAAGAGCATTCGGTAGATGACTCATTCGGTCTTCAAGTCCCACCTTCTTTAATGCTTCTTCTGAACGGAATTGACGTTCTTTTTTTGAAACGCCGGCATAAATCATCGGTAACTCAACATTCTTCCAAGCAACTAGTCTTGGTAATAATTGAAATTGTTGAAAAACGAATCCTATGGATGTATTTCGGACCCTAGCCAATTCGTCTTCTGAATAACCAGAGATATTTTGGCCCGAAAGCCAATACTCTCCAGTTGTTGCTTGATCTAAACATCCGATTATATTCATCAATGTGGACTTTCCCGAGCCTGAAGGTCCCATAATCGCAACGAACTCTCCATTTTCAATGGAGAAATTCACGTTTTTCAACACATGTACATCCTCTTTACCTAATTGATACGTTTTTGTTATTCCTTTTAACTCGATCATTCAACCGTCACTTCCATTCCTTCTTCAATCTTATCCGAAGGATCGATAACAACTCGGTCGTTTTTGTTTAGGCCTTTGATTACTTCGATTTTTTCACTGGAAATGATACCAGGCTTTATTTCTTTCTTTTTTACGGATTTCCCGTCCACCATATAGACGAACATCCGTTCACCCTCATCGATAATCGCATCCATTGGAAGCACAAGTGCCTTCTTTTTATCTGTTTCAATTTCCATGAAAAGCTGAAAACCAGGCTTTAAAACATCCGTTTCACTTATTAGTTTAGCCGTTACTGGATATTGGACAGCCTGGGAATTCCCTTGACTGAGATCTGTTTTCTGAGGAATGGAATGTATATTCACAATTTCTCCTTTCCACTTCTCATCCTCAACGGCATCAGAACTAAAACTCACACTTTGCCCTTTCTTTATTTTCAATGTGTCGTATTCAGAAAGAACTCCTGAAACTAGCAAGTTACCAAGATTGCCGATTTGGATAAGAGGTTCAGCCGTACCTGTTACAGCTAAGGACTCTCCCTGTTTACTTACGGTGAGCACGACACCATCCACCTTACTCTCCACTTTCAGATCCCGTATCTGTTCATTCAACTGTTTTTCCTTCAAAAGCACCTGTTTCAACTCAATATCTGCTAATTTTGTATCCGTATCAATTTGATCGAATTCTGGATTTAATTGTTCTTCTGCTCTATCATCCCCAACTTGTTTACTTAGTTGTTTTTCCTTTTCTTCAAGTTGTTCCTTCTGCCTTTTTAACTGATTGATTTTCAAATAAGCAGATTCTTTTGATAGGTTGTTTTGTTCTAATTCAGATTCTAACTGAGGATTTTCATAAGTCAGCAGAAGATCACCTTTTTTCACTTTCTGACCTTCTTTGACTTCAACCTTTTTAAGTTCTCCCTTTTCTGTGGAGAAATAAACCGTCTGTTGATTTTCCATCGCTACACTACCTGGAATCATGATGGTGGAAGAAATATCCTCCATTTTGGGAACTATCACCGAGACCGATGGTCCTTTAGCCAAAACCTGCCGGTAAACGCTAACAGTGACCATTATTACAATAAGTAGACTGACTCCTATAATGATCCATTTCTTTTTCATTACATGCCACTAATTCCCGAGAATAAACTACCGATGAACGCCATACCTATTTGAAATAGGAAAAAAATAATAGCTATCGTCACAGCTACTCCCTTAGAGAGGTTCGCCACTTTATTTAGACCAATGGCAATCAAAACAGTGGCCCAGATGGTAAAGACCTCAAAGACTCCCAAAATCTTAGAATCCGAGTTCAGTAAACCTGCCAAACTCGTAACATACACTTCAGGATTTCCACCAATCAGCAAACGTATAAGTCCGTTTAAAAAAAGTCCTATAGCTGTGATTAAATAAATAAACGTCTTCATTGAAAATATTTGTTTAAAACTCACTTCTGAATTTGCGATTTTAGCCACTGCTAGCAAAACAGCACTGGAAATTAGAACCGATACCACTGGTGAAAGAACACCGGTAATAACCATGGTAACCAAAGTAACCATCTTAACAATTTCAACTTGCCCTGAAGGAACTTCTTCCCCAATTAATTCATTGATATCTAATGATAGACTTAAAAAATATGTACCAATTAAAAAAAGTAAAGTGATCAATAGCATTGGAACCCAAATCTTTGGCTTGCTTTTGATTCTTTCGAATTGTTCCACAGGACTTGTAATCATTCCAAACAAAGAAGGACCCTTTATCTGCTCCTGATTTAAATCTCCCAACCTTTTTCCCATATAAAAACACCTCTTCCTTGAATTTACTTACATTTATTCTACGAACAAATTTTCATTAAGTTTCAAAAAAAGTATAAATGTAAACGGGGATGGACAACTTTTTAAAAAACTAAAATGGAGAAGTTGATGATTTCACGATTTTACCGAGATGACTCGCAATACATAATCCTTTTTACCTCCCTTATTATTTCTTCCATAATAAATTTCTCAAGAATGAATGATTTAAAAAATTATTTTCAAAAATGCGTTCAACGATTTCCTAAATATGTTATATTATATATAAATTTCATGTTATGTAATATAACACAGCTTTTAAATATAAGTCGGAGGGGTGTTTTAGATGAATATAAAATTCATGGAAATGGCAGTGCAACTGGCTACTGAAAATGTGAAGAAACAAAACGGTGGTCCTTTCGGAGCCGTGATCGTAAAAGATGGGGTCATTATAGGAAGAGGCTGCAATAATGTCACTACGGCGCTTGACCCCACTGCACATGCTGAAATCCAAGCTATTCGCGATGCTTGTAAAAACCTGAACAGCTTTCAGCTTACAGATTGTGAAATCTATACTAGTTGTGAGCCGTGCCCGATGTGTATTGGTGCTCTTTATTGGGCACGACCTAAAGCAATCTATTATTCTTGTACAAAACAAGATGCAGCTCAAATCGGGTTTGATGACGATTTTATTTATCAAGAGCTTGCGATCCCAATGGAAAACCGCTCCATCGCCATGCATCGTATAGATTTCACCGACCATGATTTACCATTCCGCACATGGGAATCTCAAGCAGTTAAAGTGGAATACTGACAATAAGCCTAAGTCCAGATGAGGAGGAGGTCTCTTTGAAATCACACTTAATGAAAAAGAGAATGGACGTTGCAGCAGGTAGAATACCTGCTGATTACGTCATTAAAAATGGGAAAATCATTGATGTATTCAATGGGGAAATTTATACTGGCGACGTTGCTATAGTAGATGGTTATATTGCAGGTATTGGGAATTACGAGGGAATCTCTGAAATAAATGCCGCAGGTAAATACGTATCACCTACATTTATCGACGGACATGTTCATATTGAATCATCCATGGTACGGCCTTCTGAACTGGCCAAAGTTCTACTTTTACATGGAGTAACTTGCGTCGTGGCGGACCCACACGAGATCGCCAATGTATCAGGAAGGAAAGGGATACAATATATGATTGAACAATCGGATCACCTCCCTTTCGACTTTTACTTTATGATGCCATCTTGTGTTCCGGCAACTGACTTCGAGGATGCGGGCGCTGTTTTAAAAAGTGAAGACTTATATTCTTTTTACAAAAATCCGCGGGTGCTTGGTTTAGCTGAAGTGATGAACTTCCCAGCCGTATCCAATGCAGATGATGATATGATTCAAAAAATCATCGATGCATACAAGAATGAAAAAAAGATTGATGGTCACGCTGCCGGACTTACTGAACAGCAACTCAATGTATATATGGCTGCCGGTATCCAAACCGATCACGAATGCACCACCGCAAAGGAAGCAAGAGACCGACTACGGAAAGGAATGTATCTTATGATTCGGGAGGGAACTGTAGCAAAAGACTTACGAAATCTGCTCCCTGCCGTTACTGAACAAAATTCCCGCCGTTGTTTATTCGTCACCGATGATCGCCACCTAGATGATCTTGTAACTGAAGGTAGCATTGACCACAATGTCAGAATTGCCATAGAAGAAGGAATCCCCGCTCTGACCGCGATTCAAATGGCAACAATAAATGCCGCCGAATGCTTCGGGTTAAGAGAACATGGTGCCATTGCACCTGGATATAAAGCCGACTTTCTATTATTCGAAGATCTCCAATCCATCCAAATTCAATCCGTTTTTAAAGATGGCAAACTAGTTTCTAAAGATGGCCAGTTAGTGAACTTCCCTGAAGCCCCGAAACACAAGTTGGAGGAAAAATTAACACAGACGGTACACCTTCAAGATTTGTCAGATATAGATTTTCATATAACCTTACACAATGCCCTTGCCAACCTTATTGAAATCATACCGAACAGTCTAGTTACAAAACATATAATCGAACCGGTCGCTCTCAATCAAAATGGCCTATTTCAATTTTCCCCCTCCATGGATCACGTAAAGCTTGCTGTTATAGAACGGCATCAAAAGACAAAAAAAATCGGCCTTGGAATCGTCAAGGGTCTTGGCCTACAATCAGGTGCAATCGCCACAACGGTTTCCCATGACTCGCACAACTTAATTATCGCTGGTACGAATGACCAGGATATGCTGGTAGCTGCTGAGGAAATAAAAAAAATGCAGGGAGGATTAGTCATTATCCAAGATGGTAAAACTCTTGCCTCCCTACCTCTTCCGATTGCTGGACTAATGAGTACAGGGACGTATGCGGAAGTTTTACACAACTTAAAGGAAATGAATCACGGGTTATTGAAGATTGGTGCCAACAGACACTTTAATCCATTCCTGACGCTTGCTTTTTTAGCGCTTCCCGTTATACCTGAAATTAAATTAACAACACAAGGCTTATTTTTAGTTTCATCATTTCAACATATATCAAACCAAGCCAGTACATCTAAAAAAATCGAAACCATATAAAATCTTCACTAAACGAGTACCTTTTTCTGTTTCAGCAAAATTTTATTGTTAATTAAGATTCAACTCCATTAAATTCGGGGAAAGATATATGAGTTCATCGTATGTTAAAATAAACTCATTATCTTTCTAGGAGGGAATCAATATGGAAAATCCGAAACAAACCTTTACCGGATACATCGGTACTTATACGAAAGGAGACAGTAAAGGCATTTATCGTTTCACACTTGATAGTAACGAAGGGAAGATTACAACGCCCGTCCTTGCTGCTGAATTAAAGGATCCTACTTATGTAACGATTAGTGAAGACAAAAAACATTTGTACGCCATCTTAAAAGAGGCCGGTAGCGGCGGTGTTGCTGCATACTCTATTGATGAAGGATCAGGTGATCTTACTTACTTAGGTAAGGAGCTAACTCCTAATGGATCCTATTGCCACATTAGTATCGATAGCAAAAAAAATGTTTTGGTCACAGCCAATTACGGAGATGGGATTATCGAAGCTTACAAACTTAACCCCGACGCAACACCTGCTTCAGTATCATCCACGATACGCCATACCGGAATGGGACCTAACAAAGAGCGTCAGGAAAAGGCACATGCACATTATGCAGGCTTTTCACCTGATGAAAAATACATTGCCGTCGTTGATCTTGGAATCGATCAAATAAACACATATGGAATACATAATGGAGTATTGGAAAAAGTTAATAGTTTGGCAGTCACTCCTGGAAGCGGGCCAAGACACCTAACCTTCCACCCTAATGGAAAAATCGCTTATGTTATGACAGAACTTGCACCTGAAGTCATTGTATTGGCGTACGATTCCCAAAATGGAAGTTTTTCAGAATTGCAAACCATCCGGACAGTCCCAGAAAATTTCCGTGAAAACAATCAAGGAAGTGCGATCCACATATCTGCGGATGGGGAGTTCGTTTATGCAGCAAATCGTGGGCATGATAGCATCGCTGTCTTCCAAACCGATAAAAAAACCGGAAAACTAACCTTGGTTGAATTAGTTTCAACAGAAGGACACTGGCCACGTGACTTCGCCCTTGATCCTAGTGGGAAGTTCCTTGTTGCCTCTAATGAGGAATCAGGGACCTTGACGTTGTTTTCTCGAAATGATATAAATGGTAAATTAACGTTACTTCAAAAAGATATCCAAGTGCCATTCCCAGTTTGCGTGAAGTTTCTTTAAACCCTTTTCATACCATATAAAAAATAAAAGGATTGAAGCAGTGGAAGCTGCTCAATCCTTTTTGAGTTCATTATCCTGTAGGCTTCTTTCAATATAACATTCAAGAGAAACCCTAACCTCATGTCCATACATATTTTAGTTCGTAAAACAAACGTCTTTTTAAGTCCACTCACCTGCCATTTCGGGGAAATCGATAAATGGGTTGCGATTCCCTTGTACTTCGAATATGGCCTGATTACGATGTTTTTCATATAAGTTAACCGGAAAACGATGATGCCAGTCCAATAATAGATTGATATCGATATTCTCTTGATCAATAATCCCTTCATATCGCAGTAAAAAATACAAAGTGGCCCTCGCTACGATTCCTTTTCCATATTCAGGCTCAAATTTTCCTTTTTCAGCTTTGCCACATCCGGCTTTTATCCCTCGTACTTGAGGTTCTGGGGAATAGTCCACAAAGTCATGATAAGGGGAATTCCCGCGGCTACTATTACAAGTTGGCTCACAGGCAAATAAATGATGTAAGTCCCCTCTCATCGGTTCTTTTTTACTAAACCATGATTGAGGAACGACATGTTCACAATTAAGAGACATACTATTAACCTCAAAGGATTGACTTCCTTTCGTTAACAGTTCAAGAACTCGAATATCTGCTTCTATGACTTCGACAGGATCCATACCTTTACCGGAATACAAGCTTTTCAGCTTTCCATCTTCCTGAAGATCAACCCATGGATATAAAAAACGATGGGGTGAGTAACTCGGCTGGTTTACATGAGTACTTCTTAACAAGGAGTTTAAGTGTTCCCTAGTCCAGGGACCGCCAAGATAATAAATTTCCCGACTTTTCAAATCTTTTATTTCATCATAGTACTCATGGCTCACTTTATATTTTTTAAGCTCTGCTATAGATTGTTCTCGTTCAATTTCCAATCGTCTCAGCGTGTATCTCATCCCTCATCCCCCTCTTCATCAAAAACCGTTTTTTACCATATATATAGTTTATTTGGATTTACTGATAAAGAAAAGGTGCTTTAGAAGGGTCTAACGTAGAATTTTAATAAAGTGGGTAAGTATGGTTGCCGTCATTCCCCAAATGACACGGCCTTCATATTGGTAGAAATATTCTTTCGTCTGTCTTGGTTGCCATTTATAATTCTCTCCACCAACAACTAAATCGTGTGGAAAGTTTTCTAATGGCTCGACTTTAAAATTCACATGATATATCTCTGGGGGCTTTTCCATGAAAAACGAAAGTGGAACAGTAAAGACCGTTTCGACTTCAGATGGGTTGGGTGCCAATGGTTGATCACCTCGGATAAATCCCACATATGGGTACACAATCATCCCAAAAGGGGATACAAGATAATCGATTGGAAATACATTATATATATCCTCTTTTGCCACACCTAGTTCTTCGTACGTTTCACGAAGGGCAGCCGTCTGCTCATCCATATCAAGATGATCAATTCTTCCACCAGGAAAACAAATATCCCCCGGTTGCCTTCTCAATTGATGTGAGCGCTCTTCAAACAGGACGTGTATGCCATCCTCCTTTTCGATAAGCGGTACTAAAACTGCATATTTTGCAAAGTCCCCACTGCCTAAAATAACAGGCGTATGTAAAGTTAATTTTTTCGTTATTTCTTCATTGTTCATGAACCACACCTCTTCTGAGAGTTAATCATTTTTCTAGTTCTTGTCTACATACTTTTATTATGTACCAAAAAGACCATTTTTTTAAACCAAAAAAGTTGATAGCCCCTTCCATTCAAATGAAGTGCTATCAAACTATCAATTTAATAAAGAAAAATGGCCTGTATCTCTTTACTTTACAAGAGAGCTAACTTAACGCTAAGCACCCTTAAACAAAATATTTTTTATTATATCATTTCCAATGGCTAATAAACAAAAAGAAAGAACAGAATGAGATATCTTCTGTTCCGCCTTAATACATTTCCGTTTCTATCTTTAAAACTCAGCTAAAGTTCGCTTTAAGGTTGTTACGATGAAAGAATAATCCTCTTCGGTGATACTTAACGGGGGTGCTAGTGTCAATACATTATTAAAACCTGCTACCGTATCGCCATTTTTTCCGATGATCAATCCATTTTCCTTGCAAGAAGCAATAATTTTATTGATTTTGGATAATTCAATCGGTTTTTTCGTTTGCTTATCTTCTACAAGTTCAATTCCGACTAACAAGCCTTTACCACGTACGTCACCAACATTAGGGTGGGATTTCATTTCATCTAAATCCTGCAAAAGGCGAAGGCCTAGTTCTTTCGAGCGTTCAATCAAATTTTCTTTTTCATAGATTTCCATATTTTTTAAGGCGAGTGCGCAAGAAGCAGGGTTACCACCGAATGTATTTACATGCCGAAAACGGTCATAATCTTCTGTACCTACATATGCCTCATATATTTCCCGTTTGACAGCCGTTGCGGATAAAGGAAGATAGGCACTTGTAATCCCTTTTGCCATCGTAATGATATCCGGCTGTACATCATAATTCATAAAACCGAACTTCTTACCCGTACGACCAAAACCACAAATCACCTCATCTGAAATCAGCAAAACGCCATTTTTATCGCAAATATCTTTAACCTTCTTCATATACCCCTCTGGAGGCATAAGAATACCTCCACCTGTAATGATTGGTTCCATAATAACTGCAGCAACAGTTTCACTCAATTCCCATGTGATGGCACGTTCAATTTCAGAGGCACTTTTCTCTCCACTTTCGTCCTCTGGATTTCGATATGAATCAGGAGGCGTCACATGAAGAAAACCTGGAGCAAGCGGTTCGTATTTATATTTTCTCTGTGCCTGACCTGTTGCTGCCAACGCCCCCATTGTATTCCCATGATAGGACCTGTAACGAGAAATGAATTTATAACGGCCATGTTCCCCTTTTTGCTGATGATACTGCCTTGCAATCTTAAATGCTGCTTCATTCGCTTCTGAACCGCTGTTGGAAAAGAAAATTACATAATCACCGCCGAGCCAATCATTCAATTTTTCTGCCAGTTTAATAGCTGGAATATGACTATTCGTTAAAGGAGAATAGGGAAGTTCCTTTAACTGTTCATAAGCTGCTTCAGCAAGTTCTTCCCTTCCATATCCTACATTGACACACCATAAACCAGACATTCCATCCAGATAACGATTTCCATCAATATCAGTAATCCAAGCCCCTTTACCTTTTTCAACTACCATCGTTCCTGGATTTGGTCCAGCACCTTTCATATTATGCCAAATATACTTTTCGTCCATTTGTTGTAAATCCTTCAATTCTTTTTTAACTTGCATAATCCTCTGCACCCCTTTCTATTCTATAAAGAAAGGTCGAACCTGATATGTTTCGACCCCTATTTCGTATGAGTATTTAGCCATAAATCGCTTTTTTCTTTACGGTTGCTGGATCCCACCTTTTCATTCTTGACCTCTGATTCCATCCGAAAGATATTTCTTGTTTTCATTATATTTTTTAAACGGATTTTTTACATTAGACGTTTTGTATAGTAAACGATTGAATATTTAAACATTTTGTTCGCCGTGATAAACCATCATGGTGAATATCAAAGTTTTTATCTCCTCTTCAAATTTCCCTCACATATAAATAGCCTATAAAAGGCACTATCATTGTATTCCCAAAGAAGTTTACGTATAATTCAGAAAAGTGAATTAGATGGGAGGATTTAAATGAATAAGCGGAAAATCATTATAAGCCAGGACTTGAATGAACAGTTGCTGAATCAAATTAAAGAGTTGATTCCGGAGTGGAATATTATAATAGGGAGAAATCCAGCGATATGGAAGAATCATATTCATGAAGCTGAAATAATTGCAGGTTGGAAAGCAGAAATGAAGCAACCCATTATACAAGGGGAAGGAAAAAATTTAAAATGGGTACAGACATGGAGTGCAGGAGTAAATGCTTTGCCACTGGATATCCTTGAAAAAGATCATGTTCAGATTACGACGGCAAATGGAGTTCATGCCTACCCTATTTCTGAAACTATTTTCGGCTTACTCCTTGCTTTCACTAGAAAAATTGATACGTATGTTAAACAACAACAGAAAAAAAACTGGCATCACGCTCATATGAAACAGGAAATTCACAATAAGACTATCGGAATCATAGGGGTTGGGAAAATTGGTAAAGAAACGGCGAAGATTGCCAAAGCCTTCGGGATGACGGTCATCGGAGTTCGCCAGTCAGGTATGCCAGAAGAATTCGTGGATGAAATGTTCAAACAGGACCAATTACAAGATGTTCTTCCTAAATGTGATTACGTAATCGTCACTTTACCTCTAACCTCTAAAACAAGGAATATGTTCGGCACAGATGAGTTCAACTCGATGAAGTCCTCTGCTTTCTTCATTAATGTTGGTCGTGGCCCAATCGTAATTGAAACCGACTTGATACAAGCCCTTGACGCTCATCAGATTGCCGGTGCGGGGCTTGATGTATTTGAAACTGAACCACTTCCAGAAACTAGCCGATTATGGGAGATGGATAATGTCATCATGACTCCACACACTTCAGGAAATACTGAATTTTACGATCAACGTCTAATTGAAGAAATCTTTATACCGAATTTAAAGAACTACCTTTCTGGTGAAAGCCCTGAAATCAATTTATTAAATTATAAAAAAGGTTATTGACGGGATTTACCATGTAAATAAAAGGATCAATACTATATCCATTGCAAAATCCGACAGTATCTGTTATTCTTAAAAAGAATTATTTTTGTTCTTGAAGATTGATAAGTGAAACACTTTCCTTCTGAAAATTGAGCAAGGGTAGTAACACAATGTGTGGATTCACACTAGGAGGCAACAAAAATGGAACAAGGTAAAGTAAAATGGTTTAACGCAGAAAAAGGATTCGGCTTCATCGAACGCGAAAACGGAGACGATGTATTCGTACATTTCTCAGCTATTCAAAGCGAAGGCTTCAAATCATTAGACGAAGGTCAATCAGTTACTTTTGAAGTTGAGCAAGGTCAACGTGGACCCCAAGCTACTAACGTTCAAAAAGCATAATAATATCCATCATATATAATGGACTCTACTCGTAGAGTCCATTTTTGTTGTTGTTTTTTATAGAAATCAAAAAAAACCCATCAAATTGATGGGGTACACGAAACAAGTTTAGTAAATGGTAACCAAAGTATAACACACTAAGAACGGAAACCCTAATTATTCCGAAAAGTACAATAACAAGCCTGTTTACTTCATTAAATTATCGAAATTGCTCCTATTCATTCGACACCCCAGGGATAGAACGGTGGCATATCCGTACTGCTCTTCATCGTAAATTTTGCCTTCCGATTTTCCAGATAAGCTCCAATCCCTTCTTGTGCATCCGCTTGTTTCCCAGTCCAATGGAGCATTTTAGATTCAATTTTATGTGATTCATGGGGATGATTGGCCCCCAGCATCGTCCACATTAGTTGCCTAGATAATGTAACAGAAATAGAAGAGGTATTTACCGCTATCTCATTGGCAATTTTCATGGCTGTAGCCATCAACTGATCAGGCTCGACAACTTCGTTTACTAATCTTGCTTCATACGCTTCTCGTGCGGAAATCATTCTACCGGTAAACACCCATTCAGTCGCCTTACCCATGCCCACGAGTCTTGGTAGGAACCATCCACTGCAGGCCTCCATCGTAATCCCCCGCTTTGCAAAATCAAAGCTCACTTCCGCATCAGATGAAGCAAGCCGGATATCCATCGGTAAAGTCATAGTGATTCCAATCCCGATAGCAGAACCATTAATTGCGGCAATAATTGGTTTTTTCATATCAAATATTCGTAATGATAAGACCCCACCAGCATCTCGATATTCCACTAAAGGAGTATGGTCCATAAATGTTTCCACGCCTTTTTCCAAATCCATACCAGAACAATACCCTTTTCCGGCACCGGTCATTATAATCGCCCGTACTTCATCATTTTCATCCGCTTTATCAAAGACTTGAATCAGCTCTTGACACATTTTTTCATTAAAGGCATTCATTCTTTCAGGGCGATTGAGTGTAATTATCATAACATGATCAACAATTTCAGCTTTTATTGTAGAATACACTTTTATTCCTCCTTATCTCACAGAGCATAAAGACACCGAATAATATTTTTACATATAATAACATTTTATATGTTTGATTTCCCAAAAGATAGAATTAAGTATAAGAGTCCTTAATTTTTTCTGTCTATTTAGTTGAGATTCCTCCCTTGGATGTAAAAAAGACCAGTTGCACAAAGGCCAACCGGTCTTACTATTTGATTTACCAGTATAAATGGCAAGCAACGAAGTGCCCTGGCTTTTGTTCTTTCCATTCTGGTATGGCACTGGAACACACTTCCATGGCTTTTGGGCAACGTGTACGGAATACACAACCGCTCGGCGGATTGATTGGACTAGGTACATCACCTTTCAAAACAATCCGCTCCCTTTTAACTGTAGGATCCGGAATAGGTACAGCAGATAGTAGCGCTTGTGTATAAGGATGTAGCGGGTCTTTAGTAAGAGAATCACTATCCGAAAGTTCCATCATCCTACCTAAGTACATAACTAAAATACGGTCTGAGATATACTTTACCATTGATAAATCGTGAGCGATGAATAAATAGGTCAACCCCATCTCCTTCTGCAATTCTTTGAGTAAATTTACTACTTGGGCTTGGATGGATACATCAAGAGCTGATATGGGTTCATCACACACAATGAATTTTGGATTTAGCGCTAACGCCCTTGCAATCCCGATTCGCTGACGTTGTCCGCCACTGAATTCATGTGGGAACCGACTGATATGTTCAGGATTTAGTCCAACCAGCTTTAGCAAATCTTCTACTCTCTTCTTTTTTTCTTTTCCTTTTAAAATCCCATGAATGGCAAGAGGTTCTCCTATTAGTTCCTCTACTTTCATACGAGGGTTTAGCGATGCATACGGATCTTGGAAAATCATTTGGATTTCTCGACGGACTTTCGACATTTCCCCCTGTTTATAATCAAAAATATTTTTCCCTTGAAAAAGGACTTCTCCATCTGTCGGCTCATATAGTCGTGTGATTGTACGTCCTGCCGTGGATTTACCACAGCCGCTCTCCCCAACTAGACCAACAGTCTCCCCCTCAAATATCGTAAGGTCCAGTCCATCAACAGCTTTCAACGAATCGGAACCGATAGGAAAATACTTCTTCAAATTTTTTATTTCAACAAGACGAGATCTTTTGCTGAGATCTTTTTCTTTTAATGACTCATTTTTCAGTGAAACCATGATTCTCCTCCTTTATACCGTAGTCGTAGATTGATCTCTTGTTGCTTTTGCCATCGGATGATGAAGCCAGCATGCTGCCGTCTGTCCCACTTCCACTTCTTCAAGTTCCGGGTTATGGTCTTTGCATACTTTCATTGCATATTCACATCTTGGATAAAAGGGGCAGCCCTTTGGTGGATCTAATAAATCGGGAGGAGACCCAATGATTGGAATCAACGGATCCGTTTTTTCCATATCTAGCCTTGGCACGGTTTTGAGAAGACCCTTTGTATAGGGATGCTGTGGATTTGCAAATATCGCTTCTACCGTTCCAGTCTCCACAACCGTGCCCGCATACATTACGATTACGCGATCGCAGGTTTCTGCAACAACACCTAAATCATGTGTTATAAGGATAATAGAAGTATCCATCCTTCGCTGAATATCTTTCATAAGTTCTAAGATTTGTGCTTGAATCGTTACATCCAATGCAGTTGTTGGCTCGTCAGCAATTAATAATTGTGGATCACAGGCCAGGGCTATCGCGATCATTGCCCGCTGACGCATCCCCCCCGAAAACTCATGCGGATATTGTTGCATCCTTTTTTCCGGTTGGGGGATGCCCACCAATTTTAAAGTATCTAAGGCCCTTTCATATGCATCTTTACGAGAGATTTCTTTATGTTTTAAAATAGACTCCATGATTTGAGTGCCTATCTTGGTTGTCGGGTTAAGCGAAGTCATCGGATCTTGAAATATCATACTGATGTCATTGCCTCGAATTTTCTGCATTTCCTTTTCATTGGCTTTAACGAGATCTTTTCCATTAAATAGTATCGATCCTTTTTCATACTGTGCCGGTGGTGTTTCCAACAATTTCATTATGGACTTTGCCGTTACGCTTTTTCCGCACCCAGACTCTCCTACAATCCCAATGGCTTCCCCTTTTTCCACCTGGAAGTCCACACCTCGGACAGCCTGCACTTTACCCGCATACGTATGGAAGGTGATGTGCAGATCATTGACCTCTAACAATTTCCCCATTAACGTCCCTCCTATTCTAGTTTCAATATCTTTATGATTAGGACTCTATTATTTTCTAAGCTTTGGATCCAGTGCATCCTGAAGACCATCACCCACTACATTGAAGGCAAACATCGTCACCGAAATAAGGATGGCTGGGATTAAAAGCTGATAGAAATTACCGACTAAAATACTTCCCAAAGCATCACTTGTAAGGGTACCCCAACTAGCTTGAGGAGCTGGCACACCTAGCCCTAAAAAGCTCAACGTCGCCTCGGCAAAAATTGCAGTAGGAACGGTCAATGTTAAATTTACTAAAATAGGTCCCATTGTATTGGGAATCATATGTTTCCTTAATGTCCAATTCGTATTAGCACCAGAGATAGTGGCTGCATGGACATATTCATTTTCCTTTAGCTGTAATACCTGGCCCCGGACCAATCGAGCCATTGGGATCCAGCCTGTGATCGTCATTGCGATGATAATTGGTAATATACCAGGATCTAAAACTACCATCATTAAAATGACCATCAGTAAATATGGAATGGCATAGATGACTTCGGCAAACCGCATCATTAAATTATCCGTGCGCCCACCACGTATAGCTGAAATCCCACCATAAATGACACCGATTATAAAATCGATAAGAGCAGCCATCAATCCTATAAATAAGGATATCCTCGCCCCATACCAGGCTCTCGTAAATAGATCTCTTCCGGCTGTATCCGTACCGAACCAATGTTCAGCGTTTGGTCTAAGATTCTTTTTTGCAAAATCTTGTTCGTAATATGAATATCCATTCATGTAGGGCCCGAAAATAGCCATAAACACTAATAGGACAATAAGAACAAAACCTGCCATGGCCAGCTTATTTTGCTTAAACCTTCGCCATACATCAGACCAAAATGATATGGTTGGCCTTGATATTTTTTCCGCTTCCTTAAAATTATCTTCTGCGGGCGAGAACATTTCTTCGGTTAAATGCACTTTTTCTGCCATTATTTACTCTCCCCCGTCACTTTAATTCTCGGGTCAATCAACGTATAGGCTACATCCACTATGAAAATCAATATGACAAGCACTGCACTATACACTATTGTGGAACCAAGAATAACCGGGTAATCCCGATTGAAGATTCCTTTTACAAACATCTCTCCCATCCCCGGAATTCCAAAAATGCGCTCAATAATGAAACTTCCCGTTACAATGTTGGCCGTCAGAATGCCAAGAATCGTAATGACAGGTAAGATGGCATTTCGAATCGCATGTTTGATAATAATGCTACTTCTTTTCAAGCCTTTGGCCTTAGCGGTCAATATGTAGTCCTGACCCATGACTTCCAGCATGCTCGTCCGCATTAACCTTGCAATAAAGGCCAGTGGCATCATGGACAGGGCGATAGAAGGTAAAATCGTATGTTTCCAAGTCGCCCATGTAGCAACTGGAAACACTTTGAATTCTATAGCGAGATAATTAATCAGCACTGTAGCTAAGATAAAGTTCGGCACTGATATACCAACAATCGCAATGATCATTGATAGATAATCAGGTATTTTATTTCGATATAAGGAAGCCACTACACCTAGAATCAGACCAAAGAAAACGGCAATGGCCAACGCTTGCGCACCTAAATGTAAAGATACTGGGAACCCGTTCACAATATAGTCATTCACGGAAATGGATGAAGATTTTAAGGAAGGACCAAAATCAAACCGAAGCACTTCCAATAAATAATTTCCATATTGGGCTAATAGTGGTTTGTCCAATCCATAATGGGCTTGTAGATTTTCATATACTGCAGGAGGCATTGTCCCTTCTTTAGCAAAAGGATTTCCTGGTATGGAATGCATAATGATAAAAGTGATTGTAATGACCGCCCATAAAGTTATAATTGCCCATTTTAATCGATTCATCGTATATCTCAACATGGTAATCACCTCAATTCTCGTTTTCATAGAAGTTTAAAGCAGAAATGAATTCATGAAATTTTCAACTGAAAAATGGGGTATGTCCGAATAAGGACATACCTCCCATCACTATCGTGCCTTTATTTTTTGTCTGCGTAAATAAAGTTTGGATATTCGTTGATTGGTGCATAAATTCCTGTAACATTCGATTTAACCATGTATGGTTTAGTATAGAAGTAAATCGGGATAATCGGCATTTCATCAATTAATACTTTTTCAGCCTTGTGTAGAATAGGCATGCGATCTTCCGGTTTCAATGCAGTTTTTGATTCCTTAAGATACTTGTCGTATTCCTTGTTAGACCAATCGGCATCATTATAAGCGCCATCAGTCTCCCAAAGCATGAATGTCATTGGATCGACATAATCACCAACCCAGCCAGCACGTGAAATTTGGAAATCTCCCGCTTTTTCACGGTCTAATTTAACCTGGAATTCAGCATTTTCCAATTTGACTTCAACACCTAAATTTTTACGCCACATTTCTTGAACAGCTTCGGCAATTTTCTTATGGGCATCTAATGTGTTAAATAAAATGGAGAAATCAGGCATTTTTTTCATACCCTCTTCTGCAAGGCCCTCTTTTAATAACTTTTTAGCTTCATCTACATTTTCTTCAAAAAGGTTACCTGTATTTTCCTGGAAATCACCAGTGGCATCAGGAATACCAGGAGGAACGATACCATAGGCTGGCTGTTGGCCACCTTGAGTAACATTATCCGTGATCATTTTACGGTCAATGGCCATGGATAAAGCTTTTCTGACTTTAATATTATTGAATGGTTTCACTTTAGTATTTAAGTTGTAATAGTAAACGGCAAGTTCTGGACCATTTTGGAATTCTTTATCTCCAGAGTTAACCAGCTGGCCTTGTTTGTCCACTGGTAATGGATATGCCAGGTCAAGTTCACCATTCTCATACATTTGCCATGCTGTATTTTCGTCTTCAATTAGAGCGAAATTTACCGCATCCAATTTAACTTGATCCTTATCATAATAATTTTCGTTCTTCTCGATTTTAATGCTCTCTTTATGTTTCCATTCTGTTAATTTGAATGGTCCGTTCGAGACATGCGTCTCTCCTTCTTGAGCCCATTCAGGATTTTCTTCTTGGACTTTTTTATTGATTGGGAAAAATGCATAGAATGATGTTAAGTCCAAGAAATATGGAGTAGGCTCTTCTAATGTAACTTCTAATGTAAGATCATCCGTAGCCTTTACACCAACATCCTCTTCCTTGCCTTTTTTCGCGTTGTACGCTTCTCCCCCTTTAAGGTAATAAAGTTGGTAAGCATAGTCAGCCGCAGTGTCAGGATTCAAAGCATATTTCCATGCATATTCAAAGTCATTGGCGGTAATGGGATCTCCATTCGACCACTTTAAACCATCTTTTAATTTAAATGTCAAAGTTTTACCATCATCACTAGTCTCCCATGATTCTGCAACCGCTGGAACGATTTCGCCTTCCTCGGTCTTCTTAGTCAACCCCTCGAAGGTATGATTTAGAATCCAAGAATCATGAGTTCCTTGTGCTTTAGCAGGGTGTAGTGATCCAGGTTCGGATGAGTTATTCAGATTTAACACCTTTGGTTCAGTGGATTTATTAGTGCCTTCCTCTTTTTCTTTCGAAGTTTCCTTCGATCCTCCATTACACGCGGCCAGTACCAGTATCATGGCTAAAAACAATGATAGTACTGAAAATTTAGACTTTTTCAAATATTTTCCCCCTCTGTACGATTTAATTGTGGAGTCACCCAAGCTCAGGCCCCTCCCATTTCTACTCTATCAACTGCCGGCTTATTTCATTCCGGAAATTTTCTGCGAGGATTAGTTAGAAGTTTAGCGTTCATCATTACACTTAGTCAGCAAACCGATTACACTCGTTTTGCCCTTTTCCTCGGAAAACCCAAAAAACAGCAGTTTAATAGCTTAAAACCACCTTCCTTTCAAACCTCGCAAAAGGATAATATTATTATATTCGACCATAATTTGCTAAACCCTTCAAAATATTACAAAATTAAATAATCTATTTTGTACCCCTTATACTACATTTTTAAATATATACGGCTTTAAAAGTGGACTAAGTTCCCGGATAATCTGGTTTCAAATGGCTGGATGGTTTATGATTCTAACAAAACGATGAATGGATGGAACTTTGGACGTTCATCTATAAATGTTCACATATCAGGCACAAAAAAAGCCCATGATTGGGCATTTTCTCTGATGCACTAAACAAAACTCTCTGTTTCAGTCCCTATAGAAAGCGGGGGGGCAATGAGCCAGAATTCAATGCACTATATTCACTATTCAATAACGAAAAGATCCGGACATCTTGAGATTCTTTATTAAAATATAGATAATTTCTAAGCGTTCCTTCTTCCTGAAATCCAACTTTTTTCAATAAGTTAGTCGAAGGCATGTTATGCGGAAAAGCCATCGCGGCAATGCGATGCAACTCAAGTTCATGAAAAGAGAATCTCAATACTTCTCTGACCGCTTCCCACGTATAGTACTTTCGCCGATAATCAGGGTGAACTTCGTAACCTATTTCTGCCCTTTTATTAGACTTATTCAAATGATTTAAACCTACCGTCCCAATGAACCTTCCTGTATCTTTTAAGACCATTCCCCATTGGATTCCTCTTTCATTAATGTATGAGCTTCTAAAAGAATGAATAATCCTCTGTGACTCTTCTAACCGAAGCAATGTTTCAATGCCCCCATACCGGGTTACCTCTTCCCTTGAAAGGATATCAAACAGACTTTCTGCATGCTGCTTACCTATTTCTATCAAATACAGCCTATCCGTCTCTAATTCAGGAAACTTCATTTCTTTTCCCCCTAGTAATCATCCTTTCCTCTATTATTCTATTCTCTAGGGCGTGTTTCCTGTTTAACCGACAGTTCCTTTCATAAGAGACCTTTCCTTTAAGTATAAGTTTGAATCGGGATGTCTATTCTTTGTTATCAAATCTCTAATGATTTGTGAGAGAATGACACTATAAACTGTACCATTTCCCCCATACCCCATTAAGAAATAGCAGTTAGGGTAATTCGGATAAATCCCAATGGTTGGTAAACCATCATGTGACTCACCAAAGAAAGCACCCCAATAATAATCTGCTTGGACCACGCCCTCCAATTCTGGGAATAAACAGACAAGTTGACTCAACAATTCATCTCGCTTATGTATGATTTTTGAATCTCTCTTCTCGGAATAGGTTATTCTTTCGTCTAATCCACCTATGATGATCCGGTTATCAACCGTTTTCCTTGCATATAAATAAGGCCTTGCCGTTTCCCAAATCATCATTCCTTCATCCCATTTGGCAAGATTTGCAATCTGATTCGTTGCAATGGCATAGGAACTGAGAATCATAGCATTCGGATCATTCACTTCTTCTTGGGCTTCATAGCCTGTGGCAAAAATAACATGATGTGCACGGATAGAATGACCTGTATCGGTGATTAACTCCGTATGATCATCTTTCAAGATTTTTCCATTGATTTTCGTATTGGAAAATATACGCACACCTTGTTGATAAGCCTTTTTCAGTAATAAATGAGCATGCTTATAGGGATTTATTTCGGCGTCATTCCCTGTGACAAGCGCCCCTGCTTTAAAAAAGGAAAAATGTTTTCCTATTTCGTTTTCCGAATAATATTCTACTGGAAAGTTGCGGTTTTGAAGGTTCTGATACTCTTCTTTCAACATAGAAACATCCTCTGGATTAGAAGCATAATACAAACTCTTTCTAATCTTAAAGTCTGAGTCATCAGCTAAGCTTGGGACAACCTTTTTTTCAAGCGTACGTATGGCTTCCAAGCAGAGCTGGACATGTCGAGTACCAGCTTCTTCTCCAAAACTATGAATCAGAGATGTTAAGGATTTATCATTTGAATATTGTAAAAGACCCGTGTTAGCCACCGTACTGCCTGTACTTAAGTCCCTCTTATCTACAAGAACCACATTAAGTCCCGTCTCCGCGAAAAAATAAGCACAATGTGCTCCGGACGAACCAGATCCCACTATGCAAACGTCACACATAATGTCTTCTTCCAATATTGGATATTTCATTTCTTCATGGTAAGTCTCATTCCAATATAACTTTCCGGATTTCAAATCCATCCTTACCTTCACCTTCCTATTAATGTACGATTTGTACTTGTTTTAGTTCTATATCTATACAATAGAGTCTTATAAACTAATCCTTCTTTACCCTTATCATGGTAAGATGCAAACAAAAAAATAATTCTTTCCGAACAAATATTGATGGATATCATACGGAGACAATGGACTAGCTATACCATTAACGCCATCCAAATCAAGATAGTATGTACCTACTTTCTTTTTAGATAGAGCTAATTCTTTCATCCTGGTTTTCCCCTTTTCAAAAATTAACCAGTTTACGTTATCCTAATTTTATAGCATACTAGATTTTCATTACTGAATTTTTTTGTAAAAGGAGGAAGTTCAATGAAGATAATAATTTTACCGTCTGTACTAACTTTATCGCTACTTTTTCCAACTGTGGCTTTAGGGTCCAATTCCTATACAGTGAATAATGGAGATACTTTAACGAAGATTGCTACTGAACATAGTATCAGCCTTTCCGATTTGCTTATGGCGAATACTATTTTAGATGATCCTAATCAAATTAAAATTGGCCAGGCTATCTCCATACCCACCACCAAAAATGAAACAACCCACGAAAGTAACTCTTCAGTTGAACAACAAGTTCTTGACCTAGTAAATTCTGAACGTTCAAAAGCTGGACTGAAAGACTTGGAATTGGATCAAGAGCTCTCAAATGTTGCAAAAACAAAATCAGGGGATATGCGTGACAATCATTACTTCAGCCATACAAGTCCTACCTATGGTTCCCCTTTCGACATGATGAAGTCCTTTGGTATTGGTTATACATATGCAGGGGAAAATATTGCAGCTGGCCAAACAAGTGCATCTGCAGTGATGAAATCATGGATGAATAGTCCCGGACATAAAGCCAACATTTTGAATGGGAATTATACGCATATTGGAGTTGGATATGTTCAAGGCGGAACCTACAGCCGTTATTGGACGCAGCAATTCATCGGAAAATAAGAAAAAATGCAGCTTATTCGCTGCATTTTCTTCTTTACCCTTTGGCTTTAATAAAAATCCCCCTGAATGTATAGATGGCTCCTTTCATTGTTTGCATCTTTTTTTAAACTTTTATATTATACTAGTCTTTAACGGCTGATATTATACTCCGTTCGCTAAATAAAAAATTTCAGATAGTAGTATACATTGGAGGAAAAGTAATTGTCTAATAGAGTAGGTTTAGTTCTGGATGTTGAGACGACAGGATTGCGACCGGGATCGGATGAAATTATCGAACTCGCTTTAATCCTTTTCACCTATAACAGCGAGACTGGAAATATTTTAAGTCTAATTGAACAAGATTCATTTTTAAGAGAACCACTCTCATATCAAGCAAAACGGAATTACGGTCAAGCATACAGAGTTCATGGAATATCCTATAGTTCTGTAGAGGGGAAAAGTTTTCATGATGAAAAAATCAAATCATATATATACCGTGCCGATTCCATTTTCGCCCATAACGCCTCCTTTGACCGCAGTTTTCTCTACCAGATGTATCCGGAAATCAATGATCATAAGTGGTTTTGTACAATGCGAAATGTCCCTTGGAAACAATATGGTTTCCTAAATAGTAAACTATTAACCCTGCTTCAAGCCCATGACATCACTAACTTTCAAACACATCGAGCCATGGATGACATTTCATACTTAATGCAATTGTTGCAAAAATCAAATCCATTAGGCCTTCCTTATTTAAAGGATGTTATCGCTAAAAAACCAATGAGAAAATATTCGCCTTCTTCTCAAAAATCTCATGTATAAAAAAAGCAGGAAAATCCCCAGTGAATTTTCCTGCTTTTCCACGTGTATTCCGTTCTGCAAAAAAAGCCAACACTCTTTAAAATGATATAACGAATGAGACTGGCTCACCATATTGTCGTTGTTATCACCTACAACCATTCAAAAAAATAGGGGCTGTCCCAAAAGGGGTAATTACACCGAAATTGAATAAATGGTAAAAGGCAGAAACGTTGATTTAACAACATTTCTGCCTCTTTATTTTTGTGAAATTCCCTGGAATAAGGACTTATTAGACAGCCCCATTCCCTTATACCGCTAACTCTTCTTCTTTAGCTAACGCATTTTTTTGCTTTTCGAACCTTAAGCTGTAGTAAACGATAGATAGAATCAAAGCCACTACCAAGAAAATCGCCAAAGTGCCAAGATTATGCCACATGAAACCATAATCGCCTGTGGAGATAACCGCTCTAAAAGCATTAATCGAATAAGTCATCGGTAAGAATGGTGTAAAGTGTTGCAAGAAATTAGGCACCAATTCATTCGGGAAAGTCCCTCCGCTACTAGTCAGCTGAAGAATCAAAATAAGCAAGGCTATAAAACGCCCTGGATTATCGAAAGCTGCACCAAGGAACTGGATGATCGCCATAAAAGTGAAGCTAGCCATAATGCTAATCATGAAGAATAGCGGGATGCTTGTAACTTCGATTTCTAAGCCTAATATCAATATCGTATCCACCAAAATGGCTTGACATAGCCCGACTAGAGCCATGACACTATATTTACTGATAAACCAACCGAACCCATTTTTAGGAATGACAACTGGATCCCTCAACGGGAAAATAATCGTCAATACGATTGCTCCAATAAACAAGCTCAATGAAACCAAATATGGTGCAAAACTTGTACCATAATTCGGTACATTATTTATTGGCATTTTATCGACTTTAACCGGACTTGCAAACATATCATAGACATCATCATCCGCTTTGATGTCACTTGCATCCTCCGCTCCATCTTTCAACTCATCATGTAATTCTTTTGATCCATCCGAGAGTTTGACAACGCCATCTTCAAGCTTAATGGCTCCATTGGCCAATTCTCCCATTCCATTGGTCAGGCTTGATGATCCTTCTTTCAATTTATCTGTTCCAGCAACCAGACTTTTCGATCCTTCTGAAAGTTGGGAAGTCCCACTAGATAATTGCTTGGAGCCATCTTCTAATTGGTCAAGTCCCGTGACCAAATTATTGCTGCCTTCCGTTAATTGACCAAGTCCATTCTGAGCCGTATCTATGCTTTCACCGAATGTCGTTAAACCGGCTACCAATTGTCCCTGTCCACTTTCTAGTTCACCTGCTCCACTAGCCAGTTTTCCTTGTGCTTCGGACAATTGGCTGAAACCATCACTAAGCGCGTCCGTTCCTTTTCCCAATTGACTTGCACCATCACTAAGACTTGTACCGCCTTTGGAAATTTCAGAAGCACTAGCTGAAAGTTTTCCTACTCCCTCGGAAACTCCCTTGCTTCCCTCATTAATTTTAGTCAATGATGTAATAAGACCTTCCAAACGCGCTTTTTCAGCTGGGTCTTCCGAAGCCTGAGATTGTTGCTTCAATCCGGAAATAACTTCATCGAGCCCCGCAGAAACTTGAGCCGCACCTGTTTTTGCTTCACTGGCAGCAGCACTCCAATCGTTCAATGAAGATGAAAGTTGACTTGCACCCGCCGCTACACCATTAGCTCCTTCAGACAGAGTTGGGAGTTTTCCTTCAATCTGATTGAAACCTTCCAAGGATTGTTGCAAACCTGTTGCTAACGTACCCGTTCCTGCTTCAGATTTCTTTGCTCCCTCTAAAAGTTCCGTTTGTCCTGCTTTCATTTGCCCGAAACCAGAACTGAATTGTTGTAATCCTTGGTTTAGCTCTTTTGAGCCACTCGCTGCTGAACCGACACCATTCGAGAAGGTCACCGATTTTTCGGCCAACTTTTCAAGGTTATTTTGGATTTCAACCGATCCTGACTGAACAGAACTAATTCCTTCATCCACTTTCTCTGCGCCTTCTTTGGCAGAGTTAATTCCGGTACCTAGCTCTTTTGTTCCGTCTTTCACACTATCCGTACCATCCTTCAGCTCACCTGCTCCATCGCTAGCATCTTTAAGGCCGCTCGCAACATCTTGCAAACTATCGAACATCGACTCCGCATAAGTTTTCGTAACTGCTGAAGAAACCTCTGCCTTGATTTTTTCGGATGCGGCATCACCAATCTTAGTGGAAATGTAGTTATAGCCTTCATTAGATGTGTAAATCAAATCCAATTTTTCCGGTTCATCATCTTGCAAAGTGGTTGCATTCTTAGAGAAATCCTCTGGAATTTCTATTTTCATATAATAGTCCAGATTTTTCAGTCCTTGATCCGCTTCTTTTTGACTAACAAAATGCCAATCAAAGTCTTTCTTTTCCTTCAACTCTCCCACTAAATCTTTTCCAATGGTGAGTTCCTCTTCATTAAATTCAGCCCCAACGTCATTATTGACAATGGCAACCGGCAGTTGGTCAACCTTTCCGTATGGATCCCAAAATGCCCACAAAAACGTTCCGCTATAAAGAAGGGGAATACTGATGATCCCTATGATTGAGATTAGTATTATAGGATTCTTTATAATCGCCAAAAATTCACCCTTTAACGATTTAAACATGATTTTCAAATCCTCCTCCAAGAAGTACTGACCAATTCATTCATTCAGTCATTATCTGCGAGTAATATACCATTTCTTATGTTATTTTTCAACCTTTTAATCGTTAGAATTCAAAATGATAACGATTTTCCTGAATGTGGTCATGGATAGGATTTTGGGCTTTGCGTTATTCAGCTATCATCAGAATTGTATATAATGCTCGGAAATTATCCATTCCAAATCACTTACCAAATTCATGCAATAGGATTATGTCCAATTAAAATAGAGGGCCCAGTATGGACCCTCTACAACTTTCACAAATCAGCTAAAGCGCTTTCAATTCATCTAGATATGATTCCTTTTATTTTACCGGCCTGTTCGGTTAATCTTCTAAGGGAATCACGATACTCATTTTCGAGTTGCTTGATAATACCAGCTGTTGTATCAATCTGCTTTATGGCGCCGACACCATGACCTGCAGACCAGATATCACGCCATGCTTTAGATTCCGATGATTTTGACATGCTATCAAAATCGACTTTTTCTTTTTTGGCTAATTGCTCTGGATCCAATCCTTCTTTTCTAATACTTGGTTTAAGCATATTGCAGTTAACACCTGAAAATGCATCAGTCAAAATAATATCATCTTGATTAGACTCTACAAGCATTTGACGGTATTGGTCATTCGCCATGCTCTCTTTTGCCACGATAAAACGGGTGCCCATGTAAGCCAAGTCAGCTCCTGCAGCCTGGGCCGCCAATATACTATGACCCGTACTAATTGATCCGGCGAGTAGAATGATTCCATCCCAGAATGTCCTGACACTGTCCACGAAAGCAAAGCTATTTATTTCACCTGCATGTCCTCCTGCACCTGATGCTACAAGGATTAAACCATCCACGCCGGATTCAGCGGCTTTTTTTGCAAAATCCACACTGCTGACATCAGAAAAAACCAGGCCTCCATAGCTATGTACAACATCCACAACATGTCTTGGCGATCCGAGTGAAGTTATGATAATGGGAGGCTGATGCTTTTTGACCAATTCCAACTCTTCCTCTAGGCGACTATAGGATTTATGGACTATCATGTTCATCGCCCACGGCGCGATTTTGCTGTTTGGATCCTTGTCCCTTGCCGAAATGAGTGTATCATTAATATCACCCATCCATTGGTCCAAGACTTCGATAGGCCTTGCATTCGGAGCTGGAAACGAGCCTATTACCCCATTCAAACAACACTCTTTTACTAAATCCGGACCAGAAATTAAAAACATGGGTGCAGATATGACCGGTAAAGAAAGTTGACTCCACCAGTGCTCAGGAATAGATTTGCTCATCAATATAACCTCCCAATGTTAATATATTACCAAAATATTACACTACAAGAGTATCATACTTCTAAAATACAAAATTTTCAAGAAATAATTGTCCATTTTAACGTGTAGAAAAAAACTGCATATGGAAGGCGATTCCACATACAGCATCGTTTTCATTATTAAGAAAGTACCCATTTACGTATCGCTTTTGCCACTCCATCTTCCTGATTGGTCGAGGTGACCCAATCGGATTCTTCCTTAACGATTTGTTGGGCATTCCCCATAGCTACTCCTATTTTTGCTTCTCGAATCATGGCAAGGTCATTTAGACTATCCCCTACTGCCATGACTTGGTCCATAGTAAGATCAAGCATTGAACAAACACGTTCAATTGCCTTTGCCTTATTTACGCCATGAGCATTCACTTCAATATTCGTTGGGCTGGAATTACTGATTTCAAGATTCTCTTTTGTCCTAAGCTCTTCCATAATCAGTTGACGGATGGCATCGTCCTTGGTATCGAATCCAAATTTAAGCCATTGTGATTCATTAATTTTTCCGGGCATCTCAGCCCGGTAGACACGATCACAGCTGGTTGCCCAGAAATGGGTTCCATGCTTTTGGCTTAATTCCCACATCCATTGTACATATTCGCTATCGACAATATGCCTTTCCACCAATTCACCATCGTTATTGTATATTTCACTGCCATTGACCGTTATTAAGTATGATTGAAGTTCCATGGACTTCGCAAAGTCATTACATGTAGCAAAGGATCTTCCCGTACTCAAAATCACATGAACTCCCCGCTGTTCTGCTTCTTTAATCGTACGTCGATTTTCTTCTGAAATCTCCCCTTTTTCATTTAAAAGCGTCCCATCCATATCGAGTGCAACTAATCGTATGTCTATGTTATCCATGAATAAACACCCTTTCTCTTTTCTATGTAGATACCTATAGCATACTGTATCTTGCTGTTCCAAGGAAGAAATCTGATTGTATAGGTAAAAGATCTCTTCTTACTTACTCAAAAATTTGCTCATCTCTTCTTTTTCTCTTCCTTCACTTTGGAATGAATCTTTTCCTGCCAATTTGCAACACCGTCATTTTCATCGAACTCTATAATGACATCCGTGACTCCTCTTTCTTTGAAGATTTCTGCAATCAATCTGTCCTTTATCATATCCGCTTCAGCAATCGTTATATGCGCATCCAGCTCAACCTCAAGTTCCACATGAAAGTTTTCCCCTTCTTTAATAACGGCAAGTTTCTGAATATCACGAACTTCTGGATCTTTCATGACCATCGTTCCGATTTTCAGGCGCATATCAACGTCAGCTTCACCTAGTGCACCTGCTGCATTTTCAAGGAATACCCGACCCACTACGTAAAACATTCCGAGTCCAATGAATACAGAAGCTATCCCTTCCGCTTGCCTAAAAGGAGTGAAATTCGCCAGTAAAATCGCGATAATTGCGAGTAGACCACCACCTGTCGCTACCATATCTTCCATAAACACCAGTTTTGTGGCTGGTTTTGCACGCCTTAAACCCGAAAAGCTTTTAACTATAACCGCAACAGCCCCCTTTGCTTCGATATTCACTTCTTTAACCACTTCTTTCATTGCTTTAAACAGGACATAGGATTCAAGGACAACCGCTGCGAATAAAACGGTTAAGTTAATGACAATCCCATTTGATTCAGTAGGATGCAAAATATGATGGAAGCCTTCCTTTATAGTTTCATAAGACATGATCCCAACAATCAATACAGCTCCTAAAAGCACCAGGTTCACCAAACGGCCAAAGCCTTCCGGGAAGCGCTCTGTCGGTGCCTTTTTACTTAAGGCAGAACCAATGAAAACGAAAAACTGATTGGCAGCATCCCCCAAAGAATGGAGTGTTTCGGCGAACATCGCGACATTTCCGGTCATAAAATAGGCAATTCCCTTTAAAATGGCGATGATACTATTAACACAGGCTGCAATAAAAGCTGATTTATTGCCCTGCTTAAGCAATAACATTAATTTTTTCATATCAGGCATACCCTCTTCACTTTTTATGATTTCATAAGTTGTATTATCTCCAAAGCCATTTAAATGAATCATAATAAAAGCAAAACGGGATTGTACTTACAAAGGGCCATCCGACGCCGTATTTCGAACCTTTTGTAACACAAAAAATGGTAGTAGACCAAGGGCCTATTACCACTTTTTTAAAAAATATGATTATAGAATCAAGCTTCCATGCTTTTAACCAGTTTGGATGGGTTGTTCACTTTATAACGAATTTCCTTATTGTATTTCTTCTCTACGACTTTTCCGTCAAATTCTAGAGCGTCGCCTTCTATAAGTTCAGCTTTTTTTAAAGTTTTGCTATAACCACACCATGCATCCCCAATGAGAAGTTCTGGATCCGAGGTAACTTTTACATTTTCTAATAAGATGACTTCATCCTCTTCACCCGTAAAATGATTCATTTTGGCTGTAAACTCTTTGACTGTTGCCGTAAAATGAACTTTTTCAGCAGGTAAGTCCAATTTCGGTTTAGCCGGTTCCTTTTTACTCTTTGACTTTTCCTTTTTTTGTGTAGCTTTCGGCGCTTCAGTGCTGCTCTTTCCAGGGTCCTCTGTTCCCTTACCTTTCGCATCCTGTACAACTTCGGTCAAAGACCCTGGAGCAGCAGGACCGCTCAATAATTCTTTCCCAAAATTCGAACTTTGCATTTCCTTTAAATAAGCGGGATGAATACAGCTAAGCCTGCCATTATCAAATTCGACAACAATAGTATCCAGACCATTTCCATATTGTTCATAACCGGCCAACTTTACTTTTGTTTGAAAGCTTCCACTTTTATATAGTAATTCTTTTTTTACTGATCGAGCAGTGAACAGTTTCCACTCTACCCCTTTTGCAATATAATCCTCTTCATCTGAAAAAGAGATATAATCTCCTTTTGGTTCAATATAGTGAACCAGTTCCTTAGTTTCTGCTGGAGTTTCAGCCACAGTCAACACTCCTATTTTTTCTGTATGCTTATATATTAGCAAAGGAATGGCAAGTTGCAAATGAATGGGCATGATTTACTAAAAACTTCTGTCATTACTCTGTATGCTTTGAGTGGTATTACATAAATTATTTCTGTCTCTCATCGTTTCCCTATTCGTATCGAAAAAAACTGTATAACTATTTTATTATCAAAATATTCTCCTGTATATATGCCCAATTCTGTGGAAAACGCAAACCAATATGCCAATAGGTGGTACCAGCCAGTTCATATGCATCAATCGCTTGATATTTTGCAGTTATTGAGCGAATATCTTCAAACCAAACGATATGTTCTGAGTTTTCTTTTGTATATGAGTAAGTAGGAGAGGCGGCTTTCCTATCAAAGCGAATTTCTGAATTTGTTGCGATTGCTAAGTTTTGGGCATTTTGTGCTGACATCGCGCTCGTCTCATTGCTAGGGACGAGCCAACCATATCCGTACATAGGAATGGCTACCTGTAATTTATTCGCAGGCATCGTAGATATAGCATACTGGATGACCTCAGTCATCCACCAAATAGGGGAAATTGGTTCTGGGGGGCCGGTCGGGTAACCATAATCGATGGTCATTACGGCGACTAAATCGGCAACCTTTCCAATGCCCTTATAATCATGTCCGCCAACAATTCGATTTTCTGGATTATCTTCCGTTTTCGCATGTACATTAACTTGTAAAATCAGTCCGTTCAATTCCGCTTTTAGCTCTTGTAAAAAAGTCACATATTCCTCCCGTTTACCTGGAGGGACGAATTCCAGGTCCATACTCACTCCGCCATACCCTTTTTCCTTCACGAAATTCATCATACTTGTGATGAGATTTCTACGATAAATGGAACTGGTGAGGACATCACCCGCCAAGTCCGCATCAAAATTACCGTTTTGAAAATTACGAATCATCAATAAAGGTGTCACTCCATTTTGTTCACATTTCTCTATAAGGGGTAAATCGTCACCTTCTATATAGGCAAAGCCTGCCTGCGTAAATGAATAGGCTACAATAGCCAGATAGGTTAGCTTATCCCCGTTCTCCTCAAGCATTTCAAACACTGTACCGCTTGAAACTGGAAAAGAAAATCCCATCGTAATCAATCTTTTCTTATAGGGGGAAGGAACGAGTATTCTTTCCCCTATCTTAAGTATGGCTGATAGACCCGGATTAGCTTTTTTAATGGCTGATACGCTCGTCATATATCTCTTTGCAATCCCTGAAAGCGTGTCATTCTGTTTGATTAGATATGTACGGTTTCTAACTCCTGTCTCGGGGATATATAGGGCTAAACCAGGAACCAGTGCTGTCGTTTCCAGACCATTCACTTCCACTATCCTTGCAGAATCAACCTTGTACTTTTGAGCTATGGCCTCTAAAGTATCTCCTCTTTTGACGACCTGGATTGTCATCTCACCCTCCACTCCTCACAAAAGTAAATGTAAAGTTATACTAGTGTCACTACACTTTTCATTTTGACCTTTATCATTAATGTATTCTATTGATATGGCCTAAATGTGTAATTTCATCTAATTAGTTTTAACATGAGGATAGCAGGGATGTAGCTTGTACCCTTAGACGCTGTTATGTAAATAGGAGCTTAGTTTCACACTAGAGGAGAGGCTTTGATTTTTCAACAATTCCATGGATAATCAGGTTCTAAGGAAGGCAAAAGGGACCTTCTATATGGAGGTCCCCTTTTACTAGAGCTTATTTGCTACCTATTCATAAAGATCAAAGTAATTGATTGAGTTCGTAAAACTTCCCATTTTCCAACTTATTGACCTCTAACAATTGCAACAGTTTTTCTGCCACGAGTTCTGGGCTCCTCAACAGCCCCTTTTCCTTATAGTCATGAAATTTAGTTCTGTCTGAAAAGTCCTTTTCATCAGCAGAACGGATGGTTTCTTGCATTCCTGTATCCATCACCCCTGGTGAAAAAGATATGAGCGTCGTCGGATAAGTTTCTTTCTCCTGTTCTAGTCCAGCTACACGGGTGAACATTTCAAGACCCGCTTTTGTACTGCAATAGGCTGCCCAGCCATGATAAGGATTCTTGGCTGCTCCTGATGAAATATTGACCATCACCTTTTTTTGTTTCCATTCCTTTGTACGTTTGATAAATGCATCCGCCAACACAACAGGTGCCATGAAGTTCACACGTAGGCTGAGTTCTATATTTTCTTGTGCTAAATTCCCAACTGTCTTGATTGGATCAATAACACCTGCGTTATTGATAAAATAAACATCACTATCTTCATCCAATTCTGTAAAAATCTTATCGATTAATGGCGCAAGTTGTGAACCGTCGAATAGATCCATATAGATGAAACTAAGCTTCGCTCCGGCCATAACTGCTTTTTCAGCCATTTCAGGATGAGGGGTACGAGAAATTAAGATACAATGATTCCCGTCGCTCAAGCACTGCTCTGCTAGAGCTGCTCCTAGACCTCTTGAAGCCCCTGTAATTATAAAAGTTTTCACCGCAATATCCCGCCTTTTTCTAAATGTATTTTTATCCGATACACCACATTATAAAATCGGTGATACCAGTCTCGCGATGGACTCCTTAAATCGAATCCACTTAGAACGTTTTTCAAATTCTTCTATGGTTAACGGTTTGGAAACCTCTATATCCCTATAAAAAATCTTCGTCAATTTTTCGGCAATTCCTTCGTCATAAATGAAAGCATTCACTTCAAAATTCAGTTTAAAACTTCGGACATCGATGTTTGCCGTCCCGACCGAAGAAACTTCTTCATCCACGACAATCATTTTTGCATGGATAAAGCCCTTATCATAGATATATACTTTAGCCCCTGCCTTTAATAACTCTCCAACATTATAGAGGGTTGCCCAATATACGAAAAGATGGTCAGGTTTATTGGGAATCATGATATTTACATCAATACCCGATAAACTTGCAATTCGGAGCGCATCCAATAAGCTTGCGTCCGGAATGAAGTAAGGAGTTTGAATAAGAATTGAATGTCTCGCTGAAGAAATTAATTTAATATAGCCATTCTTTATTTGTTCCCATTCCGAATCGGGTCCGCTGGTTACAATTTGCAAATCGGTAGTACCTTGATAAACAGGGGTCGGAAAATAATGCGGTTGATAGGTTATGTCATGATGCTTCGATGCTTGATTCCAATCCAGAATGAAACGGGTTTGGATGGCTTTAACTGCAGGGCCCTTGATTCGAAGGTGTGTATCACGCCAATATCCAAATTTGGGATTCAACCCTAAATATTCATCTCCTACATTAAAGCCGCCAACATAACCGACTTCCCCATCAATAATGACGAGTTTACGATGATTTCGAAAATTCAAGCGTAAATTTATGAATTTCAACTTAGATGGAAAGAACGCTTCCACTCGCCCACCTGCTTGTCTAAACTCCTTAAAAAAGCCTTTTGTCAATTTCCTCGATCCCAATTCATCATATAATAAGCGGACCTTCACTCCTTCATTGGCTTTTCTGGTCAAAGCCTCGATGAACCGCTTGCCCAGAACATCTCTTTGGATAATGTAATATTGAATATGTATATGATTTTCAGCCGCTTCAATATCCTTAAAAAGTTGTTCGAACTTTTCTCTTCCGTCCGTAAAAATATCAACCTGATTATCTTCCGTTAATACGGCATCATTATATCGAAGGTGCATATAGATCAAATCACGATAATGGCTCGATGAATTATTACGATATGGAAAATCGTCTGTGCTAAGGTCAATCATTTGTTTTTTTAGGATTTCCTCAATCCCGATCTTCTTTTTGTCCTCCCACTGAAACAAGTGGGCGTGTCTCAAACTCGTCCCGAAAAGGAGATATAAAATAAAACCAACAACGGGAAGGAAATACAAGACTAACAGCCAGGCCCATGTGTTGCTTGCTTCTTTTCTTTCAAAAAATATTACGACCGTGGCAAATAATATATTTAAAATAAGAATGAGACCGAATAATACGGATGTAATTTGCGTTATTTCCATGGCAATTCCCTCACATAATTTTTATCCCTTTAAGAATAACACGCAAATCCTTTTATAACAAAGCGATATCGTGCTCTAACTGGCCAAGATGTAGTTGCATTTCCCGAGATTTCAAATAAAAAATCCAGCTTCCCTATATAAGCGGTGCTGGATCCAATCCATTAATGAAAATTGATGATACCTACGTAATCCTCTACCCATATTATGATTTGCCTCTACCATGTAAAAGTAAGAAGAATCTTTAATCATCAGCGACTTTTCACCAACAAATTAACTGCTTCTTTAACAAGATCATCAGGGTTCTTGTCTCCAGACTCGTTTGCTTCGCGTACACACTCTACAAGATTGGAGCTTACAATTACACCTATCGTCCGATCTATGGCAGATCTTGTAGCAGACAATTGGGTGATTACCTCCCTACAATCCTTATTATCCTCCATCATTTTCAAGATACCCCGTAGTTGACCCTCTATCCGTTTAACACGGTTCTTCATTTGCTTTTCATATTCCATGTGAGGTTTACCTCCTATTTCACTTTACATCCTTTATCTTACCACGTGCTTATTATTATGTTCATCCCTTTTCACAGAGTTTAAACGTATTTTACATCTAATACCCCATGACAGATGTTTTAGCCAATGTACCAAATCACTTTTTTTGCAATTGAAGCCTTTGAGCAATGGTTTCAGCAAATTCAACCGTCATTTGTGGGACATGGGATTTCATTAATGCGTTGATAATAGGGGCCTTTGCTCCTTTTGCTGTAATATCTAAGCACCCAGTCATCTTTGTTCGCTTCATTTCTACACTTTCAGCCAAAAAGTAACCATATCCATCAAACTTCTCGTTTATTCCCTGAAGATTGAACGTGATCTTATTTGGTACTTGCCATTCCATTATCTCAACTGCCAACTTGATTTTCTTTTTCATTAAACCGAGATCACTCTTAAACTCCCAAATAAGGGTGCGTTCATTTAACAGTTCGTGCTTGATATAGCCTGGCACTAGCGGTGCCCATTGTTCAATATCACTGACAAATGCCCAAACTTTCTCAATAGGTATGGATAAGTCAATACTATGTAATCCTTCTGTCACTGGGGGTCCCCCTTACATATTTTACTACATCATCAAACCCTATGCCTTCCATACATTATTAGAACCCCTTTAAATCCAGAATGTCCTTGAAAAAATGAGCCATGCCACCTGAAATGGTTGCCTAATTCGCAAGAAATCTTCTCTATGAAAAAGGACGATATCTATTGATAGATATCGCCATTTGTCAAATTAAGGGTCGAGGGGGAATCAAGGACGTTGTAGTTCAAATAACTCCCCAAGTTTCGTATAAGTTTGTCCAGCCAAACGAGCTACCGGCTTAAGGCCATTCTGGTCGATTCTTCCTTCATGATAGATGCCTTGGTCGATATGATAGCAGACTACTCTACCTATTAATAAATCACAGCCTGGATCGTCCACTGAACCCGCTAAAGGAATAGCTCGTTCCAATTTACATTCAAAACGCACTTTTGCTTCTTTCAAGCCAGGCACTGCCACTTTATCACTAGCAACAGTGGTAAATTTAGTGAGAGTTAATTCACTCTCTTCAGGTCGGAGCTCTGCGGCCGTTTGGTTAACATCTTCAACAATGTCCTCATCTGTGATATGAACGATGAATTCCCCACTTTTAATCGCATTTCGGGCGGTATCCTTTTGGACTCCTTTTTTTCTTTGAACAGAAACAGAAAGCATGGGAGGATTGGAACTGACTATATTGAAAAAACTAAAAGGTGCTGCATTTATTATGCCAGTTTCTGATTGTGTCGTAATAAGAGCAATGGGTCTTGGAATTATACTCCCCGTCAGAAATTTATAATTTTCCCGCTCACTTAAGCTTTTAGGATTTACTGAAATCATTTTTTATCCCCTCTCAATTATCATTAGTGCTCAGATCAAAGAATAGCCATGATCACCTCCACAAAGAGAGTGTGAATGGACCACCTCATTGCCAAACCCTGACTGAATTCCTCTTATATTTTCATACTCTTACTCAGAAATACTTATTTATATGATTCGTCATCTCTTCTTCGCGAAAGAACATCTCCTATGTACTCGGACCATAGCAAAAGTTGCGCCGCAAACTCACCAAATGCCTAGGCGAGCGATTCCGTGTCCTCAATTGTAAACACTCCTCGCTAGGCTTAATGAATCCCAACTACGACCATGAATAACCACGCCGAACCTGCAGAATTCGTTGAAACACCGGGCGGTCTCTATGAGGATCGAGTGAAAGCTATCTATAATTCTATTATATAGAAGAAAAACAAAAAGTCAGCCTGCAATTGCAGAAGAAGACGGATTTTACTCGCTGCTTATACCCCACTTACCTACCCTCACCAATGCCAAAAGTAAACACCATTGGCCTGAATCCATTTATTTCTTAACATATTCCTACCATTACGAGGCACCATAATTATGTAGTAGATTTAATGGAGGTTAGTAATATGAAGAAAGATTTTTGGCAGGCGATTGAAGATAGACGGTCCTATTATGGAATCAGCAAAGAAACGGTTGTCCCAAATAGCAGGATTAAGGAAGTGATCGATCATGCTGTTCAATATTCCCCAACAGCTTACAATTCTCAAAGTGCAAGAGTAGTCGTTCTAACAGGTAAAAGCCATGATCAGTTTTGGGATATCACCAAAGAAACCCTCCGAAAAATCGTTGACGAAAAAGACTTTAAACAAACAGAAGACAAAATGCTTTCCTTTAAAAATGGATATGGAACTGTACTATTTTTTGAAGATCAATCAATAGTGGAACATCTTCAAGAAGCATTTAAATCATATGCGGATAAATTCCCTATATGGTCCAATCAATCCTCAGGCATGTTACAATTTGTGGTTTGGACCGCCTTGGAGGGAGAAGGATTTGGAGCCAGCCTCCAGCATTACAATCCATTAATTGATGAGGAAGTTACAAAAACATGGGATTTGCCGAGGAAGTGGAAACTAATTGCGCAGATGCCATTCGGAAAACCAACTGCTGAGCCAGGGGATAAAGAAATCGTTCCGCTTGATGAGCGAGTGAAATATTTTCCATAAAGAAAGGCTGGTTCATGAGTGAGCCAGCCTCATTTGTTCTAAATTAAAGTTCCCCTGCAAAAAACCTTGAGAATATGACCGATGCAAATCCTAAATATCCTAACACTGACATAACTTTATATTCATTATTTTCCTTTATCATGGTATATAGCCCCCTTCTCCGTACTATTTTACTTTCTTGATGGGTGAAGATCGCGCAGGAAGCCACTCTTTAAGATACTGGGGTAGCTTACCGGCATAGTTGTTGGAAGCATGTCCACTTTGAAGGAGTTTGTAGGTTTTGTCCTTACTTTTTAGAAGCTTCATTATGGGGAAAATCATTTCCTGTGGTACTAAACGGTCGTTTTCACTTGCAACCACTAGAACATTTGCATCAATATTGGTGATTTTTGCTTTTTCACCCTTCACTTTCAAGTGTCCCTTAACCAGACGGTTATTGATAATAAGGTCATCTGTTAGTTGTTTTGCAACTGCACCAGATAAAGGGACATGACCATTCGTCCAAGCGTTGAACCTACGCCAGTTTTGAACATATTGTTCATTATCCGCTTGATTTAGCAAAGATAAATATGGAGAAAAGTAAATAGGTGAAGTGATTAATCGAATGCCATTTTTCACCCCACTGGCCGGTATGACTTTCATGATGTCAAGCACTTCATCAAAATTGGCACTTCCATCCCTCATCGATGCCTGCCATTGATCGAATACTTGCGAATCACTAAAATCGATGGGTGTCACCGAAAGAATCAGGTTTCTAATTGGCTCATTTGCAATAGCAGCATACATCGTAGCTATCGTCCCACCCAAGCAAAAGCCCATTATGGAAATTTCCGATGCACCTGAGTGAAGAAGCGCACGCCGTACCCCACTCCGGATATATTTTATAATATAATCATCTATCGTCGTATCTCCGTCTTCATAGCCTGGACTACCAAAATCAATCAAATACACTTCGAAGCCTTCGTTAACAAAAGCTTCTATCAAACTATTTCCTGGTCCTAGATCAAGAATTACAGGTGTATTAATCAATGAATAGATGAGAAATACTGGTACTTTATATTTTTTTTTGATCGGCGGATAATACCATAATGTTGATTTGTTCTTGTTCCAAACCCGTACCCTCGGTGTAGTGCCCATTTCCGGCATCGGCTGATTTGGAATATCCAAAAAGTGTTTCCATTTAGGCGTCGCCATAGTTTTACGACCTGATTTATTCATTTCCTTCATGTTCATAAACCTTTTACTTGTACCTTGGCGTTGGATAATAAGGAATCAAAAAGAAAGTCACTGATCTTCTTTTTATCACGTACCTGCCCTGTACTTTCCCTTTTTTTATTTCGTGAACTTCTTCTACTGGATCGTTTTTCCCCTTCAGTGAGATGTAAAAGTAGCTCTTCAACCTTGTCTACTTTTTCCTCAAGTTGAATGACTAATTTGGCTACATTAGCAACATCCTGTTTGGTTGGGTAATTCATGATGATGGACATTCTCTCCGAAGCTTCCTGAAACTTATTTATACGCGGAACCTGTTGCTGTGAATTGTTGCTGATGGATTCAATAAAACTCCTATTATTAATGAACTCACGAATTTTATCATTTAACTCTTGTTCTTTTTGAGTGCCCAAGAGTTTTAACCCTTTATAAAAATCTGTTTTTTTTGGCATTTATGCTTCCCCTCTTCTTTGTTTAGATTGTAGCGGCGATGCCTCCATCAACGATCAGAACATGCCCCACTATATAGTCTGAAGCTTTCGACGCTAAAAGTATTGCCGCTCCTTTTAAATCCTCACCATTACCAAATCGATGTGCCGGAGTTTTTCCAAGAATGTCATAATCGGATTCTTCAAGGATTTTCTTTGTAATCTTAGTTGGAAAAAAGCCTGGTGCTATCGCATTCACCTGAATACCATGTCTAGCTAATTTGACACCAAGATCTTTTGTCAAGGTAATGATAGCTCCCTTGCTAGTGTTATAAGGAATGGTCACCATCAACTCAGGGTGAGTGCCTCCAAGCCCTGATACCGATGCGATATTAATAATTTTCCCGGATTTTTGTGACATCATGATTTTTGCTACGGCCTGTGAAAACAAGAATGTACCTGTAACATTAACGTTCATTACCTTTTCCCATTTATCCTCGGGAATATCTTCTAACGGACCAGACCATGAGGTCCCGCTATTATTGACAAGAATGTCAATGCTACCGAAATGATCCATTGTTTCTTTTACAACTGAATCAATATCGCTTTTGTTCGTAATATCACATTCAATGGCCAACGCCTTCGTACCCATTGAATGTAAGTATTTACAAGTTTCTTCACATACAGAAAGTTTCCGTGAAGCAATTACAATATTTGCACCCGCCATAGCCAGTGCCAACGCTATTTGTTTTCCGAGACCTCTCCCGCCTCCTGTTACAATAGCCGTTTTATTCGTCAAGTCGAATAGATCAAATGTAGTCAACTCCCCAGCCCCTTCATTATAAAATCATTTCTTTTACAATCTATATTATTATAGAAAAGCCTATACGATATTGTGCTTAAAATAGTCTCATGCCCCAGCCTGTTTGGAATTATCATTTTCAACAGCTTATGGACGGTGCATACTCTACACGAGCAAAATCCTCCAATAAGGTTTAAACTAAAGAAATGTAAGGGGGAGACTTATGACATTACATCATTTTCATTTACGCGCGAATTGGCCTGGTGGAAGAAATGGCACTGGTACGATACAGGCAGGTAATTTACAAACGGAAATTAGTGTGCCTCCGGAAATGGATGGACCGGGGATTGGAACCAACCCAGATGAAATGCTGCTCGGTGCAGCATCTACTTGCTATATTATTACACTTGCGGCCATGCTTGAAAGAAGCCATATTGAAAAGGCCAGTTTGACGATGGAATCCGAAGCCTTTGTGGATGTTACGAATGGGGTATTCACATACAAGAAAATCATTCATCGACCATCTCTTGTTTTAACTGATGAAGCTACGGATAAGGACTTGGAAAAAGCCCGAAAACTTGTGGATAAATCGGAGGCCTCTTGTATGATATCGCGTGCCATCAAAGGCAACGTGGAAGTAGAGGTAGAACCGGACATTTCCATCGCTCCACGTTAATGTAAAAAGAGTGCCTAACCACGATTCAAGGATAGGCACTCTTTACTTATTGGATGGAGTTCATTTTGTTTTCTACCTGACGGCATACTTCATCAGCCGTTAAACCGTCTGCATCTATAATGGAAGCTTTGATGGAAGTATCGCTGATTCCCATTACGTTCGTTTCCAAACCTGTTACAACACAACAATCCAAGTTCTTCGCATCTGCTTCTTGCTTGATTTCAACTACATCAAAACCTTTATCGCGGAGTGCTTCTTGGATATTCGTTAATGATTCTTCAACACCGATTTTTGACATCTTCACACACCTCCTCTACGTTTAATGATTTCCTTTCCTTGGGCAATTTATGTATGGTCCTTATTTTCCTTAAAGACAGGAAGAGACCTAATATCGGTCTCTCATTCTTCATAAATTTTGTTTAAGGATTTCTTCTTGTATTTGCTCATTTTTTAATGGTTCATCACCATTTGTCCCTGCCTTTGATTTTCCTCCCACAGCTCGCTTCGGTTTCATATCACTAGTCTTTAGATTATTATTGGGAGCTGCCTGTTCATTCCATTCAGTCATCGCATTCACCTCTCTTACGTTTAAAGTTCCCCTTGTTTCGCGAATTCATGAATTCTTTCTTCATAACAAAACCGGCTTCACTAGAAAGCCGGTTGTTTTAAAAATATTTCTTTTTCCAAAATATAAAGGCTGTTGTGCCTGCCAGACTGATAGCAATTAATAAAGTGAAGATAAAAGCATATGGGTTATGCTCAAATGGTAGATTCACATTCATTCCATAGAAACTTGCCACCATAGTCGGGAGCGTTAGTATAATCGTAACCGATGTAAGGAACTTCATGGCATTATTGACGTTATTGGATATAATGGATGCGAATGCATCCATCATCCCGCTCAAAATTGATAGGTACACTTCTGCCATTTCAATCGCCTGGCCATTTTCAATGATTACATCCTCTAATAATTCTTTATCTTCTTCATACATTTTCAAGTAATTAAAACGGAGGATTTTGTCGAGAACAACCTTGTTTGACTTCAAGGATGTCGTGAAGTAAACCAGACTTTTTTCCAATGCCAAGAAGGTGTACAGTTCTTTATTTTTCATGGACTGATGCAGTTCTCGTTCGGCTTCATTAGTCATCTTGTTGATTTGCTTAAGATAACGTAAATAATAGGACGAGATTTCAAATAATATCTGCAGGGCAAATCTTGTTTTCTTATTAGAGTAAAAACCTTTGATTTTATTATTTTTAAAATTGGTTAAAATGGGTGAATCTTTGAGAGATACCGTAATGAAACAATCATTCGTAAAAATCATGCCGATTGGTATCGTTTCAAAAATGGGCAAGTCCGCTTCATCCTTTGTCAAATAAGGGAAATCGACGATAATCAGTAAATGATCATCCTCTTTCTCTATACGAGGCCGTTCCTCATCATCTAATGGATCTTTCATGAAGTTAATCGGTACTTGCAAAGTGGAGCAAATATATTGTATTTCATCTTCTGTCGGTGCCACTATGTTCACCCATGAACCTTTCGTCATTTCATCGGTTACGTTCAGCATGCGGCTTTCATTCGTCTTGTATATCTCAATCATTCAAACGACCTCCTCTTTCTTAGAGAGAGCTCAATTTACCATCTTCGAGTAGATACTCATGGAGAATAACAGTCTCGACGTCTAGCATCATATCGGCTTCCTCTTGCTTACTGGGTTCAGGGTCGTCATAAGAACTGATGCCCACTCGTATCACATCCTTTCAATTCCTTTATCTTAATCCTAAATCTTCTAAAGCACAATAAATAATTCCCCAAGCTCTTTTCACAACATATGAAAATGCTGACTAGTTTCTTAAGCGCTATAATTGGTTAACTTTCTAAAAAATCATTTCATAAAAAAATCGCTTGGGATATTTCCCAAGCGATGGTGTTTCATTTAAGTGTGCTTCACAGTATTATAGTAATTTACGCTATACATAGCGCCTTCATCCACCATTTTATTGTCTTCGTGATCATATGGGTCAGGATGTCCTGCCTTTTCAATTAAGGGATCTACCGATTGTCGTTTATTCCAAAAACTCATTGCCTTCGTTTTTGCACTGGACCATACATTTTTCGCTTTCCCTCGGTTCGTTTTAGATAAAAACGAGACTCCGGCAACTCCGACTCCGAGCAGTACTACATTCTTTGCTAATGCCATCATTACCTTCCTCCTTAACGTTGGATTAATATATATGTACCCTCACCCATTAAATGTAAACATTCATTTAACGTAAGGGGCCTTTTTATAAAAGAAGTTGGGCTTAACGATTTCATTTTGATACGATTTATGAAAAACATGCGTCGTTGCTGGAGAGACAGGTGGAATTAGCCATGTCCAGTCCCCCGTTACATTCCGTTTACATGATGCCTCCCTTTCTTCGAAAAGCTTAAATTGCTTGGCGGCTGTATGATGGTCAACCATACTCACACCAGCTTTTTTAAACGAATATAGAACCGCTTCATTCAGTTCAATCAGTGCCCGATCCTTCCATAATGTGGAATCTCTTCGAATGTCCAATCCCATTCTCTCTCCGATGCTGGGAAGCATATTGTAGCGATCCTCATCCGCAAGGTTTCTAGCCCCAACTTCAGTCCCCATATACCATCCATTAAATGGGGCCGCCGAGTACGAAATACCGCCAATCTCCAGTTTCATTCCGGAAATAATGGGCACAGCATACCACTTGAGACCCAAGTCCTGGAACCAGGAAAACTCAGGATGGCCAATTGGTACTTCTTTAATGATTTCTTTCGGGATTTCATATACTCTTGGAGCTTTTCCGCCTACTTGAATCACGAGTGGTAAGATATCAAACGATCCATACTTCCCCTCCCATCCCAAGGCCTGACACTGTTTGGTGAAAGCTATCGAACTAGAATCCCCAACTATGCCCGTTTCCGTCTCATATCCGGCATATCGTATAAGCTGATGATTCCATATCTCTATCTTATTTTCAATGTCCTGCTGTTTAAAAACGGTGATGATTGGCCTGATATTTCCATCATTCGTTGCCCATTCAATATGCTCAATCAAGGCAGACACAATATCATCCTCACTTTGGAGAGCCCTTTTATCTAGCACCCGCAATGAATCCCAAAACAATCTACCAATACAGCGATTACTATTTCGCCAGGCCAATTTAGCCCCATATTCCAATTCTTCCGGCGTATGTTCATACCTACCCGTATCTTGGATTTCCTTTTTGATTTGACTAATTCTATCCATCGCTTCTTCATCTGTTTTACCCATTTCATCATGATATATCTTGATGAAGGAGATGGCTTCATGTAGTAATTCACTCATCTATCCCACTAATCCTTCCATCTATACTGACCTGAGATACTAATAACGTATCATAGATCTTATCTCTATCTCTAAAAGAATACCTTAAAGAAATAGTATTTCTTTAAAAGATGTGACAATTTCTGGTCAACACGACCCATCAATCTTACTATATGTAAGTAGCTATACTTTTTTATATAACAACCTATACAGTAACTAAATAATATTCAGTAAAGTTGTTACATACGAGGTAAATGCTTTATAATGAATACCAACGGGGTGATATGATGAATAATGTGACACTTTGTCCTCGATTTGAAAAAGGCATGCAAATCTTGAGTAAACGTTGGACAGGATTGATCGTCAATCAATTACTTAATGGACCTCAACGGTTTTGCAATATTGAATCTGCCTTCCCAATCAGTGGCCGAATTCTTTCTGAACGGTTAAAAGACTTGGAATCTGAAGGCATCGTAAAAAGAGATGTTTACCCAGAGACACCTGTCAGGATTGAATATTCTTTAACAGAAAAAGGCGAAGCGCTTGCACCGGTGATTCACGAGATACAGAACTGGGCACGAGAATGGATCAAACCCATAGAGGACCAATAGGATATCCTATAAAAGAGAGGAACCATATATAGAGGTTTCTCTCTTTTTTATGTCTTACCTTTGTTTATTCGTATATGTTCAGTGGTATATTTTTCTCATAAAGGGTAACTCCTAAAAGCAGGCGGTGAATTTATGAAAAAAGTGGACTGCATCATTATTGGAGGAGGCATCGCTGGTTTACAGGCTGCCATCCAACTCGGAAGATACAATCACAATATAGCGGTGATAGACGCTCAGAAAGGCCGTTCATTGATAGCTAAAGACTATCAAAACATTCTAGGTTGGCCTGAAGGAGTGAGCGGAAAACGGTTAAGGAGCCTAGGGAGACAGCATGCAGAAAAGTTCGGAGTCGAGTTCTTCGACGGTACCGTGACCTCACTCGAGAAAAAAGAGGATCTTTTTATAATGTGCACAGATGATGATATCCATTACGAAGCGAAAACGATTTTTCTTGGGACAGGCGTTACCGATAACATTCCAGCTATAAGGTATCTCTATCCTACTCTTGGTATCTCCACTTATATTTGTCCAGACTGTGATGGGTATGAAATTAAGCATAAACAAACAGTGGTCATTGGCGGGGGAAATACGGGGGCTAACATGGCGCTCACCCTTTTATATTGGTCAAAAGCTATCATCTATGTAAACCATTCAAAAACCAAGATCAATGAAACGTTCAGAAAAAAGCTAGAGGAAAACCAAATACCTGTATTCGAAGAAGAAGTAGAGGAAGTTAAAGTCGATGAATCTCAAAATCTTCAAGCTATCCAATTGGTAAATGGGAAAAGGATAGAAGCAGAAAAAGCTTTTGTAGCATTTAAAGGGAACAAAATAAATAATGCACTTGCCAAACAACTTGGTGTTGATGTAAATGAGACAAATCATATTCATGTGAACCCACGTACGAAAGAAACAAATATTCCGGGAGTATGGGCTGGAGGAGATCTTGCCGCCCATTCCGAGCAAGTAACCATTTCAATGGGGGACGGAACTCAGGCTGCCATTTGGATTCATAAACGCCTGATGGGTGAGCTGCCTCCTGATTAGGGGACAGAAAAAAGTATCGGTACCCTCATTCAAGGAAACCGATACTTTTTTTATAAACTGTGTATTACTATTTAGCGCTACGCTCGACGTCTACCTTCGGCGTATACCTTGAAATACTTTTACCAGGATCAATATGACTGCAATGATAAGCAGGATGTGGATAAAACCCGCCGCAATTTTAAATACCAAACCGAGAATCCATAATAAGATGATGGCACCAATTATCGTCCAAAGCATTGTACTCTCTTCCTTCCTTCATTGCAAACACTTACAGATATCCTTCTAAGCCATTGCCGTAAGCGTGTGCAAATTTAATCTTACATATAAAATACCCCAATCTTCCACTAACAAACCTACTCTTCCGCCAACAAAAATATACATAAATCTGTTAATACTGTAAAAGATAATCATGTAAAGTTCTTGATCAGGATAATTTCCAGATTATATTCATGGGTGGTACCCTTATGGTGAAAAAAATTTAAAAGGAGTGTTTTAAATGAAAAAAATAGGTGTAATGGTTGCAATCTTTTCCTTATTACTTTGCATGCCGATCCTTCCTGCTTCAGCTGAGGAAAACCAACAATCCGTTAAGCAGGATAACGTACAATTCACAGAGTCCCAAAAAACAGAATTAGCCACTATCCAAAAAAGGATACTAGCGGACAAAAAGGAGTTACTTGAAAAATATGTGGAATATGGTGCGCTTTCTAAAGAAGAGGGAGACAAAATGTACGCACATTTTGAACGACACTACAAAATGATGGAGCAACATGATTTTCAAATCCCTTCGCACCGCCCACATACAAAACACATGCCAAAGTAATGAAATGACTGATTTTTCTTCTATTCCGGCCTATACATAGGACGGAATTTTTTCATCCTAGGCACTTATTCATTCTCGTGCCTGAAAATTCGCTGTGCACTTGTTTCCAAAGTGTAAAATATTTACTAAAGGATTTGGAATTCCCTATAGCGAATACATAGAGACGAGAAATGAAAGGATGAAGAATATGCATAAAAAAGGAATATCAGCAGAAGACCTATTTCAGATGAAATCTGTAACCGATCCAAAACTTTCACCCGATGGCAGCATGGTCATTTATGTACAAACCACCATCGATGAACGAACGGAAAAATACATCTCCAACTTATATATGTATAGCCTGATCACCGCTGAAACAAAACAATGGACATTCGGGAATCACCGTGATACCTCACCAGGCTGGTCACCAGACGGAAAGTACATTAGCTTCTTATCAGACCGTTCTGGAAAAAAACAAGTTCATATCATTCATTCAATCGGTGGGGAGTGCCGACAGCTGACGCATTTCCTCGATGGAGCAACCAATCCCATCTGGTCCCCTTGTTCGAGAAAACTGCTACTATCCACTATGGTACCTGAAAATAAGGCGGTGTTATCCGAAAAAGAAGAAGAAACCTCATGCAAAGATGTACAGCGTTATGATCAGATAAAATACAAATGGGATGACAGAGGATATTTCAATCATCACTATAGTCAACTCGTCTTGGTAGATATAGTAAATGGTGAATTCATATTACTAACGGAAAATCTGACGAACAGTCACCCAAATGCCTGGTCTCCAGATGGATCTCAAATCGCTTATATTAGCGGTGAACCGGGGAAAAGTGATTTAGACCTATTCACAGATATCTACATTATGGATGTCAAGACGAAAATTTCCCGAAAAGTAACTGCCAGCTCTGGATTTTACCGTGATCCAAAATGGTCCCCTAATGGTGAATTCCTTTCCTACATTGGCCACAACAAAGAATTTGCCGGTGCAACCTCTTCAAAAATCTGGTTGTACTCTGTTTTGGATGAAACCATACAATGTTTGACGGAAGGTTGGGACGTTGAAATAGGAAGCTCCGCCATCGGTGATTTCCAAATGGGTGCAGTTGATCCTGGCATTCTGTGGACGAATGACAGCCAAGGCTTTTACTTCTTAATAAGTGATTATGGAAATACCGGTGTTTATTATGGATCGATTGAAGGGGCCATGTACCCTTCCCTCCTCGAGCCTCAACATGTATATGGGTTAACAATCAACCCGGATAGCCATCATGCCATCGTAGCCATAAGTACACCTGTTCATCCCGGTGATTTATTTGTTTATAACCTCATGACTGGCGATAAAGAACAGATCAGCTTTGTAAACGATGAATACTTACAGGATAAAACTATAGCTATTGCCGAGCCCATTTCCTTCCGTTCAACAGATGATACCCTCATCCACGGCTGGATCATGAAGCCATGTGAATTTGTGGATAATAAAAAGTATCCCCTCATTTTAGAGATTCACGGTGGGCCTCATGCAATGTATGCGAATAACTATGTTCACGAATTTCAGACTTTGGCGAATGAAGGCTATGTTGTATTGTTCATCAATCCACGCGGAAGTGTTGGATATGGACAGGAGTTCGCTAATGCCAACCGTGGTGATTATGGTGGAATGGATTATGAGGACTTAATGGCTGCTGTAGACTATGTTCTAGATTTCTACTCCTTTATTGACGCTGAAAAGTTAGGTGTAACGGGTGGCTCCTATGGAGGGTTCATGACCAATTGGATTATCGGTCATACAAACCGCTTCAAGGCGGCTGTGACCCAGCGTTGCATAAGCAATTGGATAAGTTTCTATGGAGTCAGTGACATCGGATATTATTTCACCGAATGGGAAATTTCAGGAGATGTCATTAACTCACCAGAAAAATTATGGGAACACTCCCCATTAAAGTATGTAGCAAATGTGCAAACTCCTTTGCTATTACTTCACGGGGAAAAAGACTATCGTTGTCCTATTGAACAGAGTGAACAATTTTTTGTAGCATTGAAAAGGCAAAAAAAAGAAGCGGTGCTTGTTTCCTTCCCAAATGAAAACCATGAAGTATCCCGAAGCGGGTCACCCAAAATGCGTCTTCGTCATATAGTGGAAATCAAGGAATGGTTTAATAAGTACCTTTAAAAACAAAAGAACTCTGCTAGCGTTCCCGCTAGCAGAGTTCTTTTGTTTTTAATGTTGAATCTGATCTCGGTTCTCAGAAATAGAATGTAAAGCGATACCCGCTTCGGAAATTGTCTGGTGGTGAACGGCAAGGTCGCCCAAAGCGATAATACCAACCAATTTTTCCTTTTCTACAATCGGCAGTCTTCTTACTTGTTCACTCGCCATCAAATCCTCTGCTTCTTCCACTGACATATCCGGCGAACCCGTAACAAGGTCTGTGGAGATAATATCGGTGATTTTTGTTGAATTTGGTTTTTTCTCTGCGACAGAACGGGTAACAATGTCCCTATCTGTAATAACACCAATTAAACGATTGTTTTCTAAAACGGGAATAACTCCAACATTACCATCCTTCATTTTTAAAGCTGCTTCGTATACATTATCTTCAGCCGTACAAAAATCCACATCGGATGTCATAATATCTCTTATTTTCGTCATATAATTCCTCCATCTAAATGAGATCTTAATTTATTCGAAAAAGTGTTTCTTATTTATTCTACGTATTCCCCGTAATCTGGCCTTGCAATAGAATCAAAGTTCCTTGCTAGGTTTGCTAAACCTTTCGTAAGTTCCTCTCCTTCAATCGGATAACCATGACCCGTTATCGCAAGCCTCGGCTTTAAATCAGCTAGGGTTAATACCGATTGTTTGGCTGCATCCCAATCAGTTGTCAAATAGCGTGGTGGACCAGTCAATTCTTTTTCCTGAGTGATGACTTTATAAAGGGAATCTTGTCTGACGTTAACAAAAGCATCACCCGAAATCAAGCTTCGATCGCCTTCTCTAAAAAGGGAAACATGCCCAGCTGAGTGTCCAGGAGTATGGATCCATTTCCAGTCGGGAAGTCCGGGAACACTATGGTCATCCGGCAGGGGCTGAACTTGCTCAGCCAAATCAATTCCCTCGTTTGGAAACATCCAAGATATCTTCGCGACCAAACCACCTTCCACCGTGGGATCAGGTTCTGGATAATTCTCTTTGCCGGTTAAATAAGGCATTTCATTTAGATGTGCATAGACCGGAACCTTCCACACTTTCAATAAATCTACTAGTGCTCCAATATGGTCGAAGTGTCCATGAGTGAGGATAATGGCCTCTGGAGGATGATTCTCACCATAAATCTCTTCAGCTTCTTTCTTGATCATATCTGCTGAACCGGCCATACCCGCATCAATCAGGACCCACTTCTTTTCATCTGGTGATCCTATGAACACGACATTCACAATTTGAATAGGAAAGCAATATAAATCCTTATTCACAAACTGACCTTTCCCACTGGATACTGATGTCATTGGAATGATTTTTTTGTTCAAATTATTATTATCCATAAGCCCCTCCACTTATTTATTTATTAAACGTTGCTTTCATTTAAAAGGATACCAACCTTTGAATAATAAAAACCGGCCTTGATGCAACAAGCCTGTCCTCGATTAAAAAACATCCTTCCGTGTAAATACCGAAAAAGATACAAGCAGGGCAATCGCCCACCAAGCAAGTAGGGTAATCATAGATGATGATAAGGTCATACCCTCGATAGGAGGTGCTGTCCCACTAACATATGAGGTCAACTTTAAATTCACCATAAAGAAATATTTAGCCGATTCCCAAGAAGAAACCATGTTGCTTAAAATGGCTCCGGATATTAGGGAGGCGAGCATGATACCCATCCCTGCAGGTGTACTTCTAACTAGTACTGACAACATGAATGAAAGGGTTCCTACCACTACGGCCACCAGCCAGACTAGGCCCATATCCATCAAAAGGAATTTCCATTGTTGGACCATTCTTACCTGGCTTATATCCACTTCTCCGCCATTTATGCCAAAACCGGTAATGGTCGGCGCATTCCAGCCATGATACCCAAAAACAATACCTGATAAAAAATAAGCGAGAAAAGCGGTCATCGCCACTATCAAAGAAACAGCCAATAACAAAGTAATATATTTACTCAAAAGTATTTGCCATCGTTTCACAGGCCTAGTGAGCAAGAGTTTAATCGTTCCCTGACTACTTTCCGAGGATACGAGGTCACTGGCTACAATCATGATTAAAAGGGGAATGAATAGGTCTATTGAATTCTCCAAAAACATACGTGTAAAAGTTGCAGCCCCAGGTTCTGAAGGGTTAATGTCGTGGTCTAGATAATATTGCTGCTGTTTTAGGGTGACCTGAAGCTGCTCTCTCCATTCATCCAACATCCTGCTTGAGCTCAATCTGTTCTGAGTATCGATGATTTGCTGTTGAACTGCAGTACGCCAATCATCAGTACCTAACTTCTCTCTTTGCTCCTCCACTTGTTTATATTGTGCGTATGTAAACATCAACACTAGTATACCTACGATAATTCCAATGATGAGCAGCCGTTTCTTTGCCAATAACTTCATCATTTCATTTTGAATCAGGTTACTCAATTCCAGCACCCCCACTTCCGGTTATTTGTAAAAATAACTCCTCCAAGGCTGGAAGTCTACGATTCATTTCAAGTACCTTCACACCCGCAACATTGAGGGCGGCATTCCATTCGGGAGTCCTATGTTCATCAAATTTTGTGACGATATAATCGTGTTCCATCTTTATGTCCGTAAACGCACTAAGGATTTCGCTTCCCTTTTGAAATGGCTCAACACGCCAAATCATCTTTTCCTGAGTCTTTAATAAATGTTCTACCGTATCAGTTTGGATGATTTCACCTTTTGTAATAATGGCCACCCGATCACAAAGAAGTTGTATTTCCCCCAGTAAATGGGAAGATACCAAAACACTCATGCCTTCTTCTTCTGCAAGTTTCCTAATGAACTGGCGCATTTCACGGATTCCTGCGGGATCAAGTCCATTTGTCGGTTCATCCAGGACCAATATTTTAGGTCTGTTTAGCATAGCTTGTGCTATACCAAGCCGCTGCCTCATACCTAACGAGTATGTCTTCACCTTTTCATGAATCCGAGCCTTAAGACCAACTAACTCAATGACTTCATTCATTCTTGATTCATCAACACCCGGTAGCATTCGTGCAAAATGGAGCAGATTGTCCCAACCACTTAAATATGGGTAAAGTTCTGGATTTTCTACTATACAGCCTAAATTCTTCATGGCTTCCGTAAAGTTTTTACGTACATCGTACCCACATATTTCAATGGAACCTGATGTTGGCTTAATTAGGCCAACCAACATTCTGATTGTCGTCGTTTTCCCGGCACCATTCGGACCTAAAAAGCCGAATACTTCACCCTCTCTTAGCTCAAACTCTATTCCCTTTATGATTTCCCGCTTGCCAATCGTTTTTTTTAGATTCTTCACGCTCAATGTCACATTCCTCATTTTGCTTCCCCTTCCCATTGAATTAAAGGAGAGATCCTATCCGCGATCAAACGATACCCTTCCTTATTGGGGTGAAATCTATCCGAATACAAATACTCATTCACTGATAACTGAAATAAATCAAAAGTCGGTACGAATACGGCATTTTCATAGGTCGCAATCACCTCAGCTGTTTCGTTATTCCAATCCCGAACAATTTTATTTGTATCAAAGTCTTCATCCAATTCGATGAAGGGGTTGTACAAACCGACCATGAATATGGTGGCTGAATCATTTAATTTAGTGATTTCCTTTAAAGTCTCATTCAAATTTTTCAAATAGTCCTTTTGCAATTCACTGGTAACCTCAAGATCATAATCAAATAAGGTCTGACCTTGCTGAAAAAGATCATTCCCGCCGATTGTAATCATGATGACATCCGCTGACTGTATTTGGCGACCTATCTCCGATTGTTTCACCTGTTCAGCCAATTCTTTGGATACTTGCCCCTTTACTCCAAGGTTATGAACAAGGGGTTTGCTATTAAAGCGACTTTTCAAGTCTTCGACCACAAGGCCCACATAGCCTTTCCCTGTCTCATCGCCAGTTCCCCGAGTCAGAGAATCTCCTAAGGCCACTAAGGTGAAATCATCTGGAACATTTTTTTCTATTGATTTTGAATTTGCTTCTTTCAATTCCACTTCAGAGGATTTTTCTCCATAGTAATCGTAAAGTGTCCACCCTACACAAAACAGAAAAAACAGTCCGATAAGCGCTGCTATAATAGTTGTTGCAATAACCCTGACTTGGCTCAATCACATTCATCCTTCCGATGGTTTACTTAATTCCATTAAAACACATTATTTCCAATAATAAAAAGATGTCGACCCCGGTAACTAAACTGTCCGTTCTTTTTTTCATAAACGCATGACAACCATGAGCCGATTCCAGTAGGCTTCCACGGTAAAAACAAGATAACCTACCAACTAGCACCGTATTAAACTCAATGGATTAGCAAACAAAAAAAGACTTATTCACAAATGTGAGCAAGTCCTTTAAAAATTATAAATTCTTTACTATATGGGCTGACCTCCCGTCTTTCCCTCCATTATCATAAGCCATACCGTAAGTATGATACCAAGCACCGAAAGACTTCCAAAAAAGAGATAAACCATGTAAATACCTGATGTATCCATGATCATGCCACCGAAAAATGTACTGAACCAATTACCGAACCCGTTCCCTATCGCAGAATAAAGTGTGACTGCCGTAACGGTTATATGAACTGGTACAACCTCTTTAATATATTGCAGACCTGCTGGAATAAATAATCCAAGTGAAAAACCTTGCATGATAGATGAAATATAAACAATGGCTAAACCAGGTTCCATAAAATAGAGAACCCATCGGACCAGCGAGGCACCCCCTGCCAATAACGTGATTGGCAGCAACCCCCATTTATGAATCCAACTTCCTGCGAGACGTAAGAATGGAATTTCGGACAGCACCGCGAGCAGAAATGCAATGCCGATTCCTGTATAGGTTCCACCCCTAGCCTCCACGAATAGGCCATAATAGACGTTATTCGCCAGGTTGGGACCAAAAATCAGGAATGTTACGGCAAGAAAGACGACAAAACGTTTCATAATAAAAAGTTCCTTTATTCCACTGAAAAGCTTTGCTTTTTTTTGCGGTGACTCCTCGGGTAAATGCAGAGCTAGAAAAGCAGCAAAAAGAAGGCTGATAAAAAATACGTAGAAAATAACGGATGGGCCTATGAAAGTTTCCGATAACCTCCCCATCGCAAAAACGGCCACTCCAAAACCAAGCGAACCATATAAACGGATTTTCCCATAATTCGCGTTGATACTCGTCGTATATTGCAAGGTGATGCTATCAGACACAGGGATAAGGGCACTTTGAAAAACTGCCAGTCCCACTGAGATGCATACTAAAAATAGAAAAGGTTCAAATAAAACATATCCTAACCCAAAAATTCCAGCAAATAAGGTAGTCAACGCCAGTATCCTAGTGGGTTTTCCAGTCCAGTCACAAATCAGTCCCCATATAGGTTGAAAAAAAATCATCACCAGTGGTCCAACAGACATGATGAACCCTATTTCAAATCCATTCAGTCCGACCTCATTAGCTAAATAGACACTTAAAAGTGGTGTCAAGCTACCTACCGCAAAAAAAGAAAGAAGATAAAACCCTTTTAATCGTGTTATATGAACCTTTTCAAGTTTATTCACTAAAATATCCCCCATGAAGTCATCTAAATACTATTACAAACACTAGACAGTTAGTCCTAGTTCCCTTTCTTGTCTCTTTCTTTCTTGCAACAACTCCAGAGGGAGGACAATGTTAAATACAGTCCCTTTATCAACTTCACTTTCTACAAACACTCGTCCTTGATGACTTTCAATGATTTTAAAGCTAACCATAAGACCCAGCCCATTCCCGGATTTTTTTGTAGTGAAAAACGGTTCACCCAATTTTCTTAATTGATTGGGAGGGATTCCTACTCCTGTATCTGTTATAGAAATATGAACCTTCCTTTCCCTTAATTCCATAGTGACCCTGATTTCTCCTCCTTGCGGCATCGCTTCCATTCCATTCTTAATGAAATTCAGAAAAACTTGTTTCAAACGATTTTCATCGCACTGAACATGGATTTCTTCTTGGAAACTAGTAAAGAAGAGTATAATATTTTTCTTCTTCGCATCATACTCAGTTAGCGAGATAACATTCTGTAAAATCGGGACGATATTCTTTGTTTTCAGATTCAAGGACTGTGGTTTTGCCAGATCCAAAAATTCTTCAATAATCTCATTTACCCGGTTGATTTCATCTAAAATGATATCCAAATATTCTTGTCGCTCACTATCCGTTTCATCTAATTGTAAGAATTCCGTATACCCTTTAATCGATGTAAGAGGATTTCTTACTTCATGGGCCACTCCTGCAGCCAGTTGTCCGACAGCTGCCAATTTATCCTGGCGATAAAGCATTTCTTCTGTTTGTTTTCGCTCTGTGATATCATAGCGAATCGCGAGAAATTGATAGGGTTTGCCTTCAACTGTATAAAAAGGGACAATCGTGGTATCCACCCAATAATAACTACCATCTTTCGCTCTGTTTCTAATTTCCCCTTTCCATACTTTGCCCTTATGTATGGTCTTCCACATATTCTCGAAAAACTCACTTGAATGATATCCGGAATTCACCATTTTATGCGTTTGTCCAATTAACTCGTTTCTCGTGTACCCAGAAATTTCAGAGAATTTTTCATTAACCTCGACGATGATTCCTTTATCATCAGTTACGGCCACGATAGACGATTGATTAATGGCATAGTACATATCACCCAATTCTTTAATAGAAACCTTTAAATCCTTCTCAGCCTTTTTCCGACTGGAAATATCAGATCGTATGGATATATATTGATATGGTTTTCCTTTCTTCATAAAGGGCACAATCGTGGTATCCACCCAATAGAGCTCCCCGTTCTTTGCCCGATTACATATCTCACCATGCCATGTCTGTCCATTACTGATCGTTTTCCATAGATTGAAAAAAAACTCTTTAGAATGATAACCCGAGTTAATGATTGAATGATTTCTTCCAATCAGTTCATGCTCTTCATATTGGGATATTTCAATGAATTTTTCGTTAACATAGGTTATGATGCCTTTTGCATCCGTAATGGCCACAATCGAGGATTGATCTAAAGCATAACGGATATCACTCACTTGGTTGTCACTCTTCACCAACCGTCTTGCAACAATTGTGCTCGAGCCAATTAAATTCGCTAGTATGAAAAGCGAAACAAAGCATACGAGATAAAGCATAAAGGGTGTTAATTGAGCGAGTCCTTTCATATTCACCATTTCTGGAGTAAGTGGAAGCCCTCTCAAAAAAAGAAAATGTCCTCCAATAATTGCTCCGCTCATAATGATCGTACTGACTGGTTTTAGGAAGGGTTGACTCCCTTTTCCATTATAAAATAATAGTGAAAATCCGCTTACAAACAACAAAAAAATTATAACTAGCGTACTACCTAACAACCATTGATTAAGTTCCAAGGACTTACTCAATGGATACAGGCCAATTAAATAATTTGATAAAAGAGCCATCGTAAACATAAAGCTACAGAAAACCATTTGCAACATGGAAGGGTTATGGGCAATGGCCAAAAGGCCAATCCCTACAAATATGGCTCCTAATATTAATGAAAGCATGATTAAGGAAAAGCTGTAAGCCGTAGTCCTGTCACTCTCATAAGTAAAAACATATACAAAATTCATCGTCCACATAGTCACTCCCATGGAGCAAGTACTTCCCAAATACAAAAGACGTTTATATTTTTCTGCCGAAATATATGTTGTCAGCAAATCCAAGGCGGTATAGCAAGCCATGAATGTCAGGAGTGCTGCAATTATAAATAGGATTGGATTGGATGATACAATTGATTGTTCCATTAACCTTCTCACCTCTATCGTTCTATTATCCTATATTGTAATGTAAATTTCGAATTGCTTAAAGACTTTTATTTCTATTTACCTGTCTTCCTGAGTTATTTAAAGTTATTTTCTGTATATTCAATAAATAAATCTTCGACAACTATGTAAAAAAATAATAGAATGACAAATATTTTTCCTATGTATCGAGTAAAATAAAAAGTGTTTATCAATCGTTCTCCTCCTGAGAACAATGATTACAATTCATGAGTAAGTGCAAAACAAACTACGTTCGGAGAGCTTATTTCTTTTTTTAATCCCTTTTATACGTTTATAATTAAATAGAGAATATATATAAAAAGGAGTGGGGGCATGATAATGTCGGACCTAGCAAGCGCAAATACAGCCGAAATTATACAAAAGAAGACGCAGCATAAAAAACTGACGCGTAGGCAAGTTTTACAAAGAGGTCTACTCATAACGATTGGTGCCGTATTAATGGCTGTCGGCCTTGAGATTTTTCTTGTTCCGAATAACGTTATCGATGGAGGCATTACCGGCATTTCCATTATGTTATCTTATATCACCGGCATGAAACTTGGTATCTTTCTTTTTGTTTTAAACCTTCCTTTCTTTTTTATTGGATATAAACAAATCGGAAAAACCTTCGCTTTATCTACCCTATATGGAATATTAATCCTTTCTTTAACTACCACATTGCTTCATCATGTACCAGCTTTCACTCAGGATATTCTCCTTGCTTCAGCTTTTGGAGGCATGATACTTGGAATTGGGGTTGGAATGGTAATTCGGTATGGTGGTTCATTAGATGGAACTGAAATCCTTGCCATTCTAGCTAGTAAGAAACTTCCTTTCTCTGTTGGTGAGATTGTCATGTTCTTCAATTTATTCATCCTTGGCAGTGCAGGATTTGTTTTTTCCTGGGATCGTGCCATGTATTCGATTCTGGCTTATTTTGTAGCGTATAAAACGATGGATATCGTTATAGCCGGTTTGGATGAATCTAAATTTGTTTGGATTATCAGCGATGAATTTTTGGATATAGGGGATGCAATCATGCATCGCTTAGGACGAGGCGTAACTTATCTAGCTGGAGAAGGCGCCTATTCAGGGGACGATAAAAAAGTTATATTCTGCGTAATAAACCGTCTTGAAGAAGCAAAACTTAAAGATATCGTAAAAAGTTTCGATCCTTCTGCTTTCCTTGCCGTCGGTGATATTGCCGAGGTTCGAGGTGGACGGTTCAAGAAGAAGGATATCCATTAAAAATACCCTTCTTACATTTGCAATATTCAGTTATGATTATGCAGCAAAAAAAAGCTGAAGGGAAGAATCCCTTCAGCTTTTTTGATGGTATTAATAATTTCTCGGATTGTTAATTGCTTGTAGCATTCTTGTACCTTGTTTCATTTTACTACCGCATAATGGGCAAAGGTGCTCATCATTGCTCGTAAAGTTATCCCGAATCCACCCTTTACAATCTTCTGATGTGCATTCCCAAACCTTAGTTTCTTCAGGAATGATTTCTTCCGTATTATTTCTTCTATACATGTATCTCACTCCTTAGATTTAAATTGACTTAGCACAGATTTTTTGTGCCGGTGCCATAAAGATAAAGAAGAATAGCTAGCGATTAATCTAAATAAATGTGAGTATAGCCCATTTACTTATCTAAGATTAGTTACTATACACTCAAGATAAATGAGTGGAAATAACAGGAGATCACAACCAATTTTAAATATCTCATTATACATTATAACATATTTCTTCATAAAATATTTAAGTTAAAGCTTAAGATACCTACAATTCCAAATCCAAGTATTCACAATCCAGCCTTTGACTACCTCAGAGCTTGTAAAGACGGGACTGTATTCAAGAATCATAATCATGATTCTTGCAGCTTGTTCGCTTAGTATAAAGTCGAATCAAGCATGAGAGTAATTTTAGTGCCATAACCTAAAACAATGAAAGCCCTGCCTCTCTCTCATCCATACGGCTCCTAGACCGTGCCTGTGAGAATCAGGTGAAAGCTGATAAGTACATGTTTATTAATTAAACCGTCCGTAATTCCAATTGGGAAAATTAAATCCAAAAGATAAATGGCTACATAGAAGTAAGTTAATGAAGAACAAAATGAATCGAGGAAAATACCTGGTGATTAAAACGTATTTCTTTCTAGTTGTTTTAACTTGTTTCTACTTCATCATAAAAACGATGAAAATTATTTTATTAATAAAAATGTATCTTTTAAATTACCCTCTTAGTGTTTTCTAATAACAACACTGAATTTTAATTATAGCACACGTTTCTTATGATGTAAAGAGTAGTTATTATATCTTGATGAAATCCTAATTACATTCCCAAAATAAAAAGAGGTAAGTACTTACCCCTTTTACTTATACGCATTATATTCATTTTCAATTTTCGGAAGTTCTCTAACTTCTTCAATTAATTGACTTCCACACATTGGACAATCATAGTTTACTGAGGCAAAGTCCTTCCTCATCCAGCCATTACAATCCGCTGATCCGCACGCATATACAATAGTATCTTCCATTATGATTTCTGGTTCCTCTGAATTCTTTTTGCCAAAATACATGAGCAACCTCCTTTTTCAAATTACACACCAAGTTTTAAGCCAATGAACTTTTCGGCTGTTTTACTTCTATAGTATACGTATCAAATCAATTTCTTATTTATCCAGCGCTAAAAAATAACCATTATTTGATGAATTAGTTAGCTAATGTGGCTTTTACCATGATCGCTTTTATCTGAAAGTATGAAAAATGATTGGGAAGGGCCTCTTTAAGAGGTTTTAGCTTTCCGGAATCAAGTTGTTTAGCAGTTTCCAGTACTAAATCGTACTCTTCTTGATTGAAGAAACCCTCCCATTTGATATCCATTTGTTCTTCCGCACACTTTAATAAATGATTTTCGATGGAAATTGTAGACAGGCCTCTTATCGTTGCAATTTCTTTGATTGACTTTCCTTCTTGATATAAACGATAACTTTCGATATGTGAAGGTCCTGTACTGCTTTTCGTCGTTTCTTTTTTATATATTCTATTCGACTCAATGTCAGGATGTGCTTGTAAATAATTCGAAACTACCTCTAAAAATGTCCTACCAAAACGATCGTATTTTTGTGAGCCCACGCCTTTGACCTCAAGGAAATCTTGTTCTGTCACAGGTAACCTTGTTGCCATATCCTTTAAAGTGGCATCCGAAAAAATAATGAATGGCGGCACATTTTCCGCACTTGCGATGTCTTTTCTTACACGTCGTAATTCTTCAAACAAACCATGATCCACATTAATGCTGGTGACTTGTTTCACTTCTTTGCGTAGCACTTGCTTCTGATTTAGCAATACTTCCCTACCAGCATTTGTTACTTTAAGAACAGGAAATTGCCCACCTGTCATTTCGATAAATTGCTTGGCGGTCAAAAAATCTATGAAATCGGCAACATCTTTAGCTGACTGATTATTAATGATTCCATATGTCGAGAGCTTATGGAATCCAAATTGTTCTATCTTTTTGTTTTTTGAACCTGTAAGCACTTGACTGATCATCGTCTTGCCGAACCTTTCCCCCATTCGCAACATGCACGAAAGGACCATTTGCGCCTGAGTTGTCACATCTACGGCATCACGTTTATCCGTACAGTTTTCACAATGACCGCAATCTTCCGGATTCTCTTCACCAAAGTATCGAAGGATAAATGCTTGTAAACACCCTTCTGTAAAACAATAATCCTTCATCCTATTCAGCTTCTTCAGTTCTTGGGCTTGCCATTCTTGAGAGGGATTGGATTGGTCGATTAAGAAACGCTGAATCTGCATGTCTTGAGGTGAATAAAGCAGAATACATTCACTATCCAATCCATCACGTCCTGCACGACCTGCTTCTTGATAATAACTTTCCATATTCTTCGGCGTTTGGTAATGGATGACATAACGAACGTTTGATTTGTCAATGCCCATACCGAAAGCTGAGGTTGCAATCATCAAAGATATATCGTCACGAATGAATAGCTCCTGTTGTTCAGATCGATCATGTTCATTCATTCCAGCATGATAACGTCCTGTTTTAATACCCGCTTTGTTGAGTTTGGCATGTAATGAATCGACTTCTTTTCTTGTTGCAGCATATATAATACCGGACTCATTTTTATTCTTCTCAATATAACGCATTAAATATCGACCGCGGTTCTCTTCCTTGACGACGGAAAAAAATAAATTTTCCCTAGCGAATCCTGTGGATACCGTATGGTTTGCAGTAATTCCCAATGACTGACAGATATCTTCTGTTACATTCGGGGTTGCTGTCGCTGTTAAGGCAAGAATGGTTGGAGCTGTCGGCATTTCTTTCAAAAAGGTTTTGATTTTTAAATAACTTGGTCTAAAATCATGACCCCATTGAGAGATGCAGTGAGCTTCGTCTATCGCGACCATCGATATATCCACACTAGCCAGATCCCTCTGAAAAATATGGTTTTCCAATCGTTCCGGTGCCAGGTATACCAGCTTGTACCTTCCCTGCTTAATATCTCTCATCCTATTGGAAGCTTCCGTACCAGATATGGAGCTGTTGAGAAAAGTGGCATCGATGCCGTTTTGTTCGAGGGCATCAACCTGATCTTTCATCAAGGAGATTAACGGGGATATAACGAGTGTGATGCCTGGTAAAAGTAGGGCTGGAATCTGGTAGCAAATTGACTTTCCTCCTCCAGTCGGCATAATTCCAGCTGTGTTTATTCCATCTAAGACTTGCTCGATAATCTTTTCTTGGCCTGACCTGAATGATTCATACCCAAAATACTGCTGTAAATATTCGCGTGCTTTTTCTATCAAAGTGTGACTCCCCCAATTGACTATTGTTTTAATATCTCTATTGTACTCGTTTTTTTCATACACCAAAAGAATAAAAATAGACACAGATATTATCTGTGTCCATCCCTTCTTTCATATAGAGCAATTGTCAGTTATTAATTAAGGATTTTTAGATTAACGTTTTTGACGCCCCAATTTAGAGCATCTTCTTTATTTGGAATGAAAATATCGACCTTATTTCCTTTAATCGCACTACCTGTATCAGCTGCCGTTGCATAACCGTAGCCTTCTACATATACTTTTGTTCCTAGCGGTATGACAGATGGATCAACGGAAATGACTTTTTCATTTGGATTTGCTTTCAAATCCACCCCTGTCGCTGTGACGCCGCTACATCCTTGGCAATCTGCCGTATAGGCTGTTGCCCTTACAGTCATTTCTTTTGCTACATTGTCTTGATTTGATTCATTTTGCGATACATTATTCTCTTTTTCTGTTTTTTCAGGTTGTGCAGGTGCAGTTTTTTGTACTGGTGCAGTCTCTTGTGCTGGTGCAGCTTGCTCTGCCTTATTATCTGGACCTGTACTTGCTGCCTCCACCTTATTTGCCGCTGGCTTAATAACTAGGGCCTGTTTTGGATGAATTGTATCTGTATTTAAATTATTCCATGATTTAAGGTCCTTAATCGAAACATGATATTTATTCGCTATTTGCGATAATGTGTCTCCAGCCTTTACGGTATATTGCTCTTCTTGAGAAATATGTAAGGAGTCTCCCACATATATATAATCTGACGTTAATTGATTCCATGATTTAATATCTTCTACTGAAACTTTATGTGATTGAGATAATCCCCATAGTGTGTCACCATTTTTGACTGTAACTTCCTCAGCTTGAACCGGTATTGTAAATGCTCCTGATATGGCCACCACGGCCGTTAACGATAAAATTGATTTTTTCATATATCGTACCTCCTTGTGAACTCTTTCAAAAGCTATGTTCTAAATACTATCACAGTTTGTCCCTATACAAAGAACAAACAGATAAAGAATAGATGTCAAACATCACAGAAAGATAACAAGAGGATAACAAGCCCAAAAACACAAAAATGATTCCAAGTAGAATCTGTCCTTCTTTTTGGCCGTTTTTCATTAGGCATATTTTATTTACAACAGCATAATTATTAATGGATGACCTTTTATTGAAAGGAGGAGTTTCCTTGGCAAATGAAAAGACTTTTACCCTGATCAAGTCCTATAAGCCTTTTCATAGCAAATTCGATCCATGTCCACCAATCGGAAGAAAGTATTACCGTACGCCTCCGAATTTGTATATTAATTTTCAGCCGCCTAACCTAGAACAATTTTCTCCAGAAGAAGCTTTGAAGTATGGTACGCTTTGGAAATTTTTCTACGATTATTATGATAATCCATATCGTGAAAGGGAGAAATAGTAATGAATAGGAAACTGGATGATGAATACTACCAGTTACTCGGCCAAATACAAGCTGCCGATTTCGTGTTAGTCGAGCTGACTCTGTATTTGGATACACATCCCCATGATCAGCAAGCTTTACAACAATTTAACCAATTTCAACAATACTCAACCAAATTGAAGGCTGCATTTGAACCTAAATACGGCCCATTGTTTCAATTTGGAAACAGTCCAGATGGTGAAAATAAATGGGAATGGGGCCAAGGACCATGGCCATGGCAGGTTTAAGGAGAGATATCTATGTGGATATATGAGAAAAAGCTACAATATCCAGTAAAGGTTGGTACTTGTAATCCCACACTCGCTAAATATTTAAGGGAACAATATGGAGGCGCTGATGGTGAATTGGCTGCCGCACTACGATACTTAAATCAACGCTATACAATTCCGGAAAAAGTTATCGGATTACTGACCGACATTGGAACGGAAGAATTTGCCCATTTAGAAATGATTGCAACGATGATTTATAAACTTACAAAAGACGCCACACCGGAACAAATGCTAGAGGCCGGTCTTGGTGACCACTATGTTAATCACGACAGCGCCCTCTTCTATGAAAATGCAGCAGGAAATCCATGGACGGCTACGTATATTCAAGCAAAGGGCGATCCCATAGCAGATTTATATGAAGATATTGCAGCAGAAGAAAAGGCCAGAGCAACCTATCAATGGTTGATTGACATTTCGGATGATCCGGACATCAACGATTCATTAAGGTTTTTAAGGGAAAGGGAAATTGTTCATTCCATGAGATTTCGTGAAGCGGTGGAGATTTTAAAAGAAGAAAAGGGGAAAAAGAAAATCTTTTAATAAAAACCATAAAAAAGCAGCGGAGAAGTTCATTCCGCTGCTTTTTTATCATTTACGATCAGAAGAGTATGTCCATCCTTCTTCTTGATAAATCTTTCCTTCTTTCATCAATTTACCAAGAGCACGTTTAAAGGCTCCCTTACTTAAACCGAAATGGAACTGGATATCACTAGGCGGAGTCTTATCACCATATGGCATGGCTCCACCGCGATTCATTAAATAAGTATAGATGATATCAGCATCTTCTTCCATTAGATCTTGCTTGAATGGAAATAGAGAAACGTTAAGTGTGCCATCTTCCTTACTGTCGATTACACGCCCCTCAACAAATTCTCCTAGGCGCGGCTCTTCTTTTCTCTCACTTTCATGAATAAAGCAACGATACCCTTCCTCCGAAACAAAGAAGGAACCGACCATCAGCAATCGATATACATTCCCTTTTACGGTAGTATTGCGGACTCCTTTTAATGGAGCTGGAACAGTGATTTCTTGAATGGTATCTTCCGTTGTAAGTCTGCCGAATAAACGATCATTCCGATCTGTTTTCAGGCAAATATAGAGACGATCCCCCACTTCCGGCCATAAACGATCGATGTTCGGAAGGTCGTCCAAAGATACAAGAATATCTTTAGAAAGCCCAATATTCACAAAGACGCCTAGCTTCTTTTGTACATTGACGACTTCTGCCCAGCCATATTTGTCAATCTGTATTTCCGGAATATTCATGGTAGCCGTTAACCGTGCCTGTTTATCATGATAGATAAATACTGTAACTTCATCACCAATTTCAAGTACAGTACCTTCATTCGCTTCATTATGGTGTAGCAAGACATCTTCCGAACCATCAGTCAAGAACCATCCGAAATCAGCCTTACGTTCTACTTGTAACTCTACAGCCAAACCGGCCTGAATTTTTTGCATGTATAAAAATCCTCCTGTAACTTACCTTTACCTACAATTGTACCCAAATATTTATTTTTCCATCATATTTGAATCTATCATTTTTTTATCTTTCTGTACACCTATTCTAACATTTTTATTTTTCAAAGGCTTCTTTCGGCTTCCCAGGATGGACGTGGGACCATAATCTGGCCTTTTTTTCCATTGCTTAATAACGTATGCATGATCACCTTTGATAATTGACTTGGTTTGTATGGTTTAACCAAGTATTCCTTTGCCCCAAGCGAAAAACCTTTTTCTTTTTCATCAAGCGCAGTCGATACAAAAATGGGGATGTCCTTTAACTCCGGTCTTTCTTTCAACTCTTTCATGATTGACCACCCATCCATTTCCCCCTCTTCAAGGAGAATGTCAAGGACGATGGCATCCGGAGGCGATTGCTTCAATTTCTGAAGCGCCTTCTTTCCGCTTTTGAAATAACTGACTTGAAAACCGCTGTCAACCAGTTCGTATCTTAATAACTCCGCTAAATTGAAATCGTCTTCAATGACCATGATATCATAGCTCAATTTTTTTGAATGTCCATCATTCAGGGTACGTTCTTCCTTAAGGGTTATCTTAGGGAATGAAAGGGTGAATGTACTTCCACGACCGTACTCTGATTTTACGGATATATGCCCACCATGCGATTTGACGATTTCCTCCACGATGGATAACCCTAAACCCGTTCCTCCTATCCGCCTGCGGTCCGAATTGTCCACACGGTAAAATTTCTGGAACAAATGCTTAAGGGATTCCTGTGGGATTCCCAACCCCTCATCCACGATATCGATGGATAACGTTTCTTTCTTGCTGTACACCCGAATAAGAACTTTCCCTCCATCTGGAGAGTATTTAATTGCATTACTCAATAGATTCATTATAGCTTGTTCGATTTTTGCGCGGTCACCTATAATCACGAGATCATCAGTTTCCGCAAGAAGACGAATATCATGGAGTGATGTGCTAATTTCAAGGTTCCCTATGACCTTTTGCAACAACGGTAGAATCTCAACATATTTCTTCTCATATGTTTGTTTACCCGATTCCATTCGTTGCACATCCAGAAAGTCATTGATTAAAGCGGTGAGCCTCTTCGCCTCATTATAAATAGTCTGTAAATACTTTGTTTGTCTTTCCGGTTTTAACGGTTTATTTAACATTAATTCGGTAAAGCCTAGAACACTCGCAAGCGGGGTACGCAATTCATGACTGACGGTACTGACAAACTCGGACTTCATTTGGTCCACTTCATATTCTTTCGTAATATCACGAAAAACCAAAATGGTGCCATAAGCTTCTTCACCATACTTTATAGTTTCAAAGTACACCTTGAGAACCTGGTTGTTTTCTTTCTTGTGAAAAGTGAACGTGCGCTCTTCAGAGTCCGCTTCTTCATCCGCTCTTTTTAATGCTTTTTCCAAGGTATCCAAGAAATCTTCTTGGGCAATCCGGCTATCCATTTCACTACTCCATCTTTCCCATGGAGATCCGATGACATGTACTGGTTCCGACCCCGGTTTGAATAGGTCACAAAATTGTTGATTCACTTGAACAATCTTTCTATCTTGGTCTATTAATTGAATGCCTTCCTGTATCGTGCTCAGGATATCCTGATTTAACCGGCGATTATCTTCCGTTTGCTCGTACAGCTTGATTTTATCAAGTGAAGTTGAAATCTGCTTAGCCAATGTTTCACATTCACTCATTTCTTCTTCTGTATAAGCGGATCCATAACGGCTGAAAACCATGATTGCGTCGACCTCTTGCAAAGCGGATAGAACGGGAAGAAATAAATCATAACTGTAATTCGTATTTTCATGGTATCCCTTTTCACTGACATGTTGCTCTCTTTTAACAGTGAATGGCTTTTTTCCTTCTATTAAGCGTTCATTTAACCCAGTATTGATATTCTTTCGGTATTGCTGTACTCCATATTCCGATATGCCGAAAGAAGAATATGCATCTTCATTAATTAGAGTGATCATACCACGGTCAGCTCCAATCAAACTGCTCATATTACAGACAATACTTTTAAGAACGTCATTTTTATCCAAAGAAGTGGAAATACCATTTATTAGTTCATTTCTTCTAGTCAGTTGTTTCTCATTCTTCGTTATAAGCCCCAACGTTTCTTGTAATTCATTCTGCTGGGCCTGAAGTTCATCTTGCTGAGCAAGCAATTCTTCATTATGAGCCATCAATTCCTGCTCTTTATCCTGAATGCTTGCAATCATCTTTCTAAAGGCAATGGCCAAAACCCCTAATTCATCTCCCCGGCCTTCATCTACTGAAATGATGGCGTCCCTACCAGCTGCAATCTCATTAGCTGCAAATGAAAAATCAGCCAAAGGCTTTCCGATATTCCTAATAATGCTTCTCACGACTTTCTGAAAGACCAATAAGAAAACAAGTACGAATCCGATAAAGGTCCCTTGTAAAATGGACTGTTCTTTTGCCAATGCATTCACATTCTCATCAAGCTTTTCTGAAAGCGCAGACGAATACGACCTTACACTGTCGCGAAAATCCGCAACTTGGGCAGTGATCTCATTTTCTATTTGCTTACCCTTATCCCTACTCCCGTCCATTTCCATATTCGAAAAAACAGGCTTAATGGCATTAAAATAATAATCAGTAAAATTCACGAGATCGGTGTGGACTTTTTCATCGGCTTTTGAACTTGATAGGTCCTTGAAAGTGGAAATATCATGTCGTATCTTATCTTCCCTGCTCCAAACTTTGTCTTTATATGTCTCATTTCCAAATGCAATATAACCTCTAGCATCCAAAAAGACATTATTATATTGCTCGTAAATTTCATCCAACAACAATTCTTTCTCAACAATTCCATTTCTTTTCTGGATATATTCTGCATTCACAGTCTGCAACACATAAAATAAAATCCCTGTACCAACTATGAATAAAATGATACAAGCAGTCATTAGACTCACTACTTGACGAGAAAGACTCTTATTTGAATAACGTTTCAGCTTCATCTAAAATGGCCTCTATTTTCTCTAAAAGCTTCATTGGACTAAAAGGCTTGGCCATGAAATAGTCCGCTCCCGCTTCTAAAATTCTCTCTTGTTCAAATTGCTGGCTTTTCGCTGATAGCATCAGGATTTTCCCTTTATTTTCAATTTCAGTTGATTCGATTTTTTCAATGATTTCTAAACCGGTATAGCCTGGCATCATATAATCCAAGATGATGAGATCATAGCTATTCTTTTCAAGTAATTGAACCGCTTCAATACCATCAGAAGCTTCATCGACTTCGTAATCTTCATCCTCTAATGTATCCACAACAAGCATACGCAAAATTTCTTCGTCTTCAGCTAATAAAATCCGTTTCACTTTTTCATTCTCCTTACGATCAGTACTGCAATAGAAGGATCAATTCGTTTCAAATGCATGTGACTCTTTGAAACCGCAACCCTACTTTCTCTTTTATTTTCCTATCGAATAGAAAAAATGGTCTACTGCTTACATTATTTTTTTTATCAGACGTTCCATTCTTGCCTGAAGATCAGTAATATTAAAAGGTTTTGTGACATAATCATCCGCTCCCAATTTTAATGCTGTAGCAATGTCCCCCGAACTTTTTCTACCGGTTAACATCAAAACGGTAAAAGAATCGGCATTGCTACCCTTTTTCACTTTCTTCAGTACGTCAATGCCATCCATAGTTGGCATTACTCCATCAAGTATCAAAAAATGGGAGATGTTTTCGTTTGCCCGGTTTGAATTCAAAAAAGAATCCCCATCTTCATATACGGCTATATGTAAATCATAAAGAGGAAAATCCATCGACTGCAATATTTTCGTTAAGATCGTTCTAATAATGATATCGTCATCTATCACTGATACATTAAGGTATTTCTTTTTAATGCTAGTTTTTTGAATGCTCTCCACCCGCGCTCGCCCTAAACGCTTTGCTTCATACAAGGAACTATCCGCTTCCTCAAAAGCCTCTTTAGGAGTAATGCTCTCATCATGTACCGTATAAACACCAGCAGAAAAAGAGACAGAAAAATGTCGTTGTTCATAAGTGAAACTTTTGGTAGAGAAAATCTTTATTAATTCTGTTAGTTTATTCCTGGCTTCCTCATTTGCTGTCTGAGGAAATATAATGACAAATTCTTCACCGCCATACCGGCAAATCAAATCGGAACTACGGATATTGTTTTTAATAAATTGGGCAAACTCCAACAAAACGACGTCACCCATCGCATGTCCATATGTATCATTTACTCTTTTAAAGTGATCCAGATCTATGATACTAATCGAAAACAGATTTCCGTTTCGTTTGAAATCCTGAAAATAACGCGGTAGCATATCTTCAAAGAACCTACGATTATATACTTGAGTAAGTTCATCAATTAGGACGGATTGATCGAAAATTTTCTTGCGCTGAATATGTCTTTCTATTTTCACAACAAATTCTTCAATATCTATAGGCTTACTAATGAAATCATCCGCCCCCATTTTATATGCTTTAATTCGTGATTGTTTGTCATTTTGAATGCTAATCATGATTTTAGGGATGAAATATTTTTCATTATGAAAGTGGATATCCTGCAGAACTTGATAACCATCTTTCGTAGGTAATTGAATATCTAGAATTAAGCAATCTGGCTGCATCTCAAAATATTGTTTTGTAGCTTTAACCGGATCAGAACTCGTTATGACCATCCACCCTTTTTCTTCAAGGATGTCCTTTAATAAAATCAGCATCGATATATCGTCATCAATGATTTGAATGAGTGGGGCCTGTGTATCATGGGCTGGCTTCTCTTTTATCTCCACTTCTGCAAAATGCTCATATTCATAGGTATGTTCAATTAAAGCAAATAGTAGATTTTCAAGGTCATCTTGTTTCCATACTCCATCACTGTCTTCATCGAGCTTTCCTAACAGATTTTCGGATATTAACATGAGACCACCTAACTCTATGGTGCCTGCAGTCCCTTTAATAGAATGAAGAAAACGGTGTACCTCATTTGTAGTAACCATCTTCGTTTTATCTAATTCCAACCAATCAGAAAGCTGTTTTTTAATATTTCGATAGAGAGTATTTTTGTATTTTTCCATATTGACTATGTGCAATTCTAATCACTTGACCCTTTCTAACCTACGTAAATAAACATATTGCATAGAAAAAAAGATAGTCGACTTTCACACAAAGCCTGTAAATAGTCGAGCCCCAATTCCATATTTTTATTTTAATTAGGTCTAAAGTATATTCTTTCAGGAATATTTTACATCAAAAGGTTTTTTCTATAAATAGCATAATGACGGTCTCATGAATTTTTTTGAATCTTTGTCATAAAGACTACATATTTTACTGTAACATCCGATAAAGGTTCCTTATTCCATTAATATGGTTGGGGGTGATATAATTTACTGAATAAAGATGGGATAGGGGTTATTATGACAAAGAAACTATATTATGAATCATCCAAGGTATCTGAATGGGACACGAAGGTCCTCGACATTTTTGAAGAAGAAGGCTTTTATTATATACTGCTCGATGCAACAGCTTTTTACCCTGAGGGTGGAGGTCAACCTGGGGATATTGGTAGCATAGATGGTATACCAGTTCTTGAAATTTCAAAAAATGAAAATGAAGATATCCTTCATAAGGTTGGAAACAGCCCCGCTTCCCTTTTCGTACATTGCAAGCTTGATTGGGAACGCCGTTTCGACCATATGCAGCAGCATAGCGGACAGCATTTACTTTCAGCCGTCTGTAGAGACCTTTTCAACGCGAATACCGTCAGTTTCCATCTTGGCCAAGACATTGTCTCCATTGATATTGATACACCTTCCTGGACTGATGTCCAAACAGTTGAAACGGAACGGATCGCCAATCAGTATATCTATGAGAATCGTAAGTTACATACATACTTTGTGTCTGAAGATCAATTGAAGACCATACCCGTAGTCAAAATGCCTACGGTGACAGAAAACATTCGAATTGTAGAAATCGAGGGGATTGAATTTAATCCTTGTGGTGGAACGCACGTGGAACAAACCGGAGAAATAGGAATTATTAAAATCCTCAAAACGGAAAAACAGAAAGAAAGTACACGTCTCTATTTTAAATGTGGCTTAAGGGCGTTAAACGACTATACCGACAGCTTGACCTTACTTTCTACGTTATCATACAAATTTAATACAGGTCGTATAGATATCCTTAATAGGGTGGAAAGATTGGAAAACGAGCACGACAAGCTATCAATGGCTTATGAAAAGCTTAAACTGAAAAACATGGAGTTTCTCGCTTCATCGTTGTTGGCAAATATAGAAGATGGGTCGTTGATCGCTCATGTTTTTGAAGACCATACATTGAAGGATCTACAACTGCTCTCTTCAGCTATACATCGGAAAGAAAGCTCACTTGTCCTATTTATAACGTTACAGGAACAAAAGGCTCTGCTTCCACACGATGGCACCATCTCCATTCATTGTGGACAATTCTTTAGGGAATGGCTTTCTTCACACAATGGTAAAGGTGGGGGCAATGAAAAATCGGCTCAAGCGGGGTTTTCTTCGCGGGAAGATATGATGGCATTTTATACATTTGCCGTTAATAAGCTAGGTAACACTCATGGAAATACCTGATAACAAATTATTTAAATGGAGAATTTGAGTTAATGAAAGGGAGAGGAATAAATGAGGTTCCTCTCCCTTTCATGTTTTCTTCATTTATCAATTTTCAAATGTTCCAGACCATTCTCTTCTATATAGAGATGGTATTTCTCTTCAAGTTCAAGTACTCGTAAAAACGCTTCCTCTTGGCTGAAATTTTTGAGCTTCGATTCCTTCACAAACTCGTTTCTTGCCATGTGATAGGCAAGCTTATCCAGGAAAACGCCATCTTCATACTCATTAATTACTTCTTGGATTTTTTCTTCAAGCTCACGACTCACATCGTAAATCCCATACTCTTCTATATATTCAATTCCTTTCACGCCAAAATCCTTCGCATAGGAATTCAAATACTGCTCTAGCTCACTGAATTCTTCATTTTTTTCCATATCAGATGCTATCCAATATCCATACTGCACCAATTTAATTAATGTATTATATTGGTTGTTCGTAAAATTAATTTTCATCACTGACTCCTTTAAAGTATTTCTATCTCCAAAAAAAGAATAAACCGTATCGGATCAAATGTCCAATACGGTTAAAAATCAATCAGCTATTTCTGTCACCGAGAAGTATGCAGCCTTTTCAGTGTCTACCACATAATGTGTATCGCCTTTAACTAAATTATAAAAGCGGTGCTTCTGAATATTTGAAATGATTTGTGTACTGTCATCCCCATCGACCTCATGCTCAATCTCTTTACCACCTGGAAAATAAAAACCAACTTTCAATTTCATCTTTCTCAACCTTCCCTTCATCTCGTTGAATGACTCTTTTATTTCTTTTCCTTTATAAGAAACTTTTAAACATAAATCTGAAGTTTAATCTCATCTGTCATGATATTCTATGGGAAACTACTAAATGGAAGGTGATTTCACATGCAAATCAGAAAGGCTACAGAAAACGATATAACTGGGATAGCCCACGTTCATATAAAAAGTTGGCAATCCACTTACAAAGGAATTCTCCCAGACTCATATCTGAACTCTTTAAATTTAGAAACCAGGAAAAAAAATTGGTCAAGAAATCTAAAGATGCTTCATAGTGCAACATATATAGCTGAAAATGGTGATGGAAAGATCGTCGGCTTTGCAGCAGGTGGTCCAGAACAAACGAATCATCTTCATATCCAAGGTGAGGTATACGCCATTTATCTGTTAAAAGAGTACCAACGGCAAGAGATCGGAAGAAAACTAATGAAAGCAGTGGTAGATGAACTTGTACAAAAGCAACATGCTAATTTAATTATATGGGCGTTAAAGGACAATCCATCAAGGGGTTTTTACGAAGCACTCGGCGGCCGCATAATCAGCGAAAAAACGGTTAAAATGGCCGGAATCGAGTTAGCCGAAGTTGGTTATGGCTGGGATAATATCCTAGATATCCTAGTGAAATTATAATAGGCAGGACAAAATAGGAGGCACAGACGTCTATCGGCCTCCTATCTTATCCATCAAGCTAATAGAAAATCTTCTTTTTCACTTCCAAAAAAGTAAAGGCGATGTAAAGGTCTTGTCATGGTGACATAAAGCAATTTCAAATCAAGTTCATTCTCCAGAAGAAATGTCTCTTCCAGAGATAAGGCCACGACAACATCGAATTCAAGACCTTTGGATTGATAGGATGGGATTATCATCGTTTTATGCTTCGGAATCATACCCTCTTCATTAATTAAATGAAAATCATTGGACAGCTTACTCAATTTTTCATTCGCGAGCACGCAATCTTTCATCGTTTTGGCGATGATGGCAAATGTATGATACCCTTCCTCCTTTAACTTTTCGATAAGATCAATCAATTGCCCCTCCCAATTGCTTTTGATGGATATGAATTCAGGTTCGTTTCCATGACGGACCACAGGCTCGACCTCAGGAAAATCATAAGGTAACATTTTTAGAATCCGATTGGCCTGCCCCATGATTTCAATGGTCGTCCGGTAGCTTTTTTGCAGTTCTGTATAAGTCGCTCTAGGAAAAATGGAACGATGAACATCTTCCCATGTTTGAAGTCCCCTATACGAATGAATGCCCTGGGCAAGGTCTCCAACAAGTGTGAACATATCCGTGTCAAAGGCTGTCTTCAATGCTTGCAATTGCATAAAACTATAATCCTGGGCTTCATCTATGACAACGTTTTTGGCTTTATGGTCTTTATTAACACCAAAAATTAATTCCTGTAAATATAACAAGGCACCTAAATCCTCGATTTCGTAGCTTTTTTCATGAAACAATCTTTGGTTATATTCACATAACGTACGTGCATCCTCGAAGCTTAGTTTACCGTTGCTGTAGAAGGCAAGACGTTCAGGATCCTGATATAACTCCTGATAATACTGTAGCAAGCCTTTGTTTGTGAATGGCTTAAAATAAGCTTTAACTGACGTACGAATCGCCTTTTTCATCCGTTCGGTCCGTTCTATCATTTTGTCATGGCACTTTGTGACAAATTCCTTCCGCTTTACAGGATCAATGTTCCTGGCGAAGGCTTTATCAATTTTCGTTTGATAAAAATCAGCAACTCGATCCAACATTTTTTTCTTTTTCAATTTCACTTCATTTTGTAAGATGTCCTTTAACTTATCAAGGCGTCCATAAAGTGGCAGGTACCAATAATCTTCTTCTAATAATCTAATAAACTTCTTGGCAGAATATAACCGGTAATTATCACAATAAAAATCTTCCACTGGGTGAAAGCTCCGGAAGATATCTTTTATATATCCGTCCAAAATCAATTTAAATAAAGGAGATCCTTTTAAACCCGATATCCAGATTACCACTTTCGTTTCGTCATTATTTTCCTCCAATATACGCATCAACTTATCATCATGTATTAGATTTAAAGGCCGCCCAATTGCCACCTGGACGTATTCAGCAAATGTGAACTGTTTGACTTTATCGACTCCCAGTTCCGGCAAAGCTTCGGATATGTAGTCGATGAATACTCGGCTTGGGGCAAGGATCATTAACTGACGTGGATCAAATAAATCTTTGTAATGGTAAATGAAATAAGAAATCCGGTGTAAGGCAATCGTCGTTTTACCACTACCAGCCGCCCCTTGTACGATAATGGGTTTATTTAAATCGGCACGAATGATTTTATTTTGTTCTTCCTGAATCGTCGTGATAATGTCTGTCAAGCGATTGCTTGAGCTTTTAGAAAGGGATTCCTGCAACAATTCATCCGTTGTAGTCAAGTCAATGTCCCTGACCTCTTCCAACTCGCCATCCTCAATCATCAGTTGCCGCTTTAACGTGATATCCCCGCTGAATGTTTCTCCTTCCGCTTGATATTTCACTTCTCCAATTCGGCCCTCATAATATAGATTGGCAATGGGCGAACGCCAATCGACGATAATCTGTTCTTGGCTTTCACGTTGATACAAGGATGTTTTACCAAAATAAAGAATTTCTCCCTGAGTATTGTCATGCCGGACAAAGTCTACTCTTGCAAAGTATGGTTTGTTCCTTGCTATTTTCAGACTATCCAATTCAGACTGAGACATTTCAAAGAAATTGGCGGTAGTCAGTAACTGGGAGTATAAACCTGACTCCGACCAATCCGCATCACCAAAAGCCTCTTGCATATTCTTCTGGAATTGATCCTTATTGCTCTCTGAAGTTTTGATCACTACATCAATGTACCTTTTTGTAAAATCCAACCGCTCGCGTTCTTTTTCAAAATCGGGATGTCGTATCATTCTGATCCTTCCCCTCTACATGTGAGAACATGTGAAATTAAACCATGCCCTCGGAAATGGACATACATATTATCAAAGAAAAAAAGAATTGACAATTACATTCAACCTTTTTATTTATCTCAAACGGTTTTTTTAAGAATCTTTTTTAAAGCAGTAAGTCCAGTTTACGTTATATTTCGAATGAAAAACTATATATTCCAGAAAAGAATCTATTAGAATTAAATATTTGGAAATATCATTGTTATATTTATATCGGAGATATGATAGTTACGGCTATCTAGATGGGCTGACGGGAGCAAATATTTCTTTATTAAGCCAAAATAAAAGAACTAGTACCAAGTCATCCACATCACTCACATAAAGGATTAGAGTAGTTTTCTTATAAGAACGGTGTATAGAGCAAATTGCCAAATTATCACGCATATATCACTTTTCCCTTATGTTAACCTAAAATATTTTTATTGACCCCTCTTTCATGTTATAATTTTAAAGATATTGTCATTGGAGGAATGTAAATAAATGATTACAGTAAATAACGTTGGTTTGCGCTACGGCGATCGTAAACTGTTTGAAGATGTTAATATAAAATTCACGCCTGGTAACTGTTATGGATTGATTGGGGCAAATGGTGCCGGTAAATCCACATTCTTAAAAATTCTTTCCGGAGAAATTGAAGCACAATCCGGTGATGTGCATATGGGACCTGGCGAACGCCTGGCCGTTTTGAAACAAGATCATTTTGCTTTTGAAGAAGAAGAGGTCCTTAAAGTTGTCATCATGGGCCATGAAAGACTATACGAAGTCATGCAAGAAAAAGATGCAATCTATATGAAAGAAAACTTCACTGATGAAGACGGTATGAAAGCCGCCGAACTTGAAGGTGAATTCGCAGAACTTAACGGATGGGAAGCTGAACCTGAAGCATCCATCCTTTTAAAAGGTCTTGGCATCTCTGAAGACCTTCATACAAAGAAAATGGCTGAATTAACTGGTGGCGACAAAGTGAAAGTATTGCTTGCACAAGCCCTGTTTGGCAAGCCTGACGTCCTTTTACTTGATGAGCCTACCAACCACTTGGACATAAAAGCAATTAGATGGCTGGAAGAATTCTTGATTGGTTTCGAAAATACCGTTATCGTCGTTTCCCATGACCGTTACTTCCTTAATAAGGTATGTACACATATTGCGGATTTGGATTTCGGTAAGATCAAAATTTACATCGGTAACTATGACTTCTGGTATGAATCAAGCCAACTAGCTCTTAAATTGACACAAGATGCCAATAAGAAAAAAGAAGAAAAAATTAAAGAACTTCAAAATTTCATTGCGCGATTCAGTGCCAATGCTTCTAAATCAAGTCAAGCCACTTCACGTAAAAAATTATTGGATAAAATAAGTCTAGATGATATTCAACCATCATCCCGCCGTTATCCTTATGTAGGTTTTTCACCAGAGCGTGAAATTGGGAACGACCTCCTACGTGTAGATGGAATCACAAAGACCATTGATGGTGTGACCGTGTTGAATAACGTAAGCTTCATCATGAACAAAGAAGATAAAATTGCATTTGTCGGTAGAGATGAAATTGCTAAAACGACCATGTTCAAAATCCTTGCTGGAGAAATGGAACCAGATAGCGGTACTTACAAATGGGGTGTTACCACTTCACAAGCGTATTTCCCGAAAGACAACTCTGAATTCTTCGAAGGTGTCGATTTGACACTTGTTGATTGGTTGCGTCAGTACTCTCCTAATGATCAAAGTGAAAGCTTCCTGCGCGGTTTCCTAGGCAGAATGCTATTCTCCGGTGATGAAGTGACGAAAAAAGCCAGCGTACTATCAGGTGGAGAAAAAGTCCGCTGCATGCTTTCTAAAATGATGCTAAGTGGTTCAAATGTATTAATGCTTGATGAACCGACCAACCATCTTGATTTAGAATCTATCACAGCCTTGAATAACGGATTGATCAATTTCAAAGGAGCTATGATTTTCTCTTCTCATGATCACCAGTTCATTGAAACAGTTGCAAACCGTATAATCGAACTTACACCTAAAGGAACTATTGATAAACAAATTAGCTATGATGAGTACCTTGAAGATAGCAAATTACAAAAGCAAATCGCTGACATGTATAAATAATAGAATATCAAAAAAAGCACACCTTTTTTAGGGTGTGCTTTTTTGCATTATAAAACGAATTAGGATTCAGGTAACCGATTAATTATTGATTGGAAAAGGAAAACCCAAACAGCACTACTGCTTATCCATGCTTTACACGTAACCGTTCACGAATGATTTCAATTGCTTCATCCACATTTTTAGCCTGGATTGTGATTTTTCGATCATCGGGAAAATGGTCAGCGGTATGTTGATACATAGGGTCATAGTAGTATTCAAGTAATAGTGCGACTGCCGACGAATAGTTACCGGATCTCAAATCATTTTCTATTTGAGTAGCAATGGGTGTATGAATCCGTCTTTTAATCCTTAAAAAGGCTTCTAGACACTCCTGTTCATGTTCCCAAGGTTGATAGTCCTCTAAAATATGAAGAACTCTTTCTTCTATGGGTAAATCGATGAATACCTGTATTCCTTGTTCCTTTTTTGCTAAAACGGAATCTGGAATTATGACTTTACCAATCCTTTTACTTTCTCCTTCAATAAGAACAAACGGTGATTGCTGAACTTTTTGGACACTCTCGAAAAGTAATGAATCGAATTTTTTTTGATTATTCGGTTCCAGACCAATCTGGCCAAAAACAGACCCTCTATGATTTGCCATACCTTCAAAATCTAAAATAGGGTATCCATCTTCCCTAAGTCGATGCAGAATTGTCGTTTTTCCTGTTCCGGTAAATCCGTTCAATACATAGGCTTCGGGTTTCATGTCCAGCGTTTCTAAGTGATCTACCACCCAGTTACGATAGTTACGATACCCTCCATCCAATCGAAGGGCTTTAATTCCCATTAAGGATAGGACAGTGGCAGTGGTCCTGCTTCGCATACCCCCACGCCAACAAAAAACGGCTTTTTTGCCTTCTATCTTAGCAAAATCCTTTATAAACTGTGGTAATTTTACTGAAATAATTTCTAAACCTCGTTCTTTAGCAGCCTGGGCACTCACTTGTTTATACAGCGTTCCAACCTCGGCTCTTTCTGCATCATCAAAAAACGGTATATTTAAACTGCCAGGAATGGTGGCGTCTTTATATTCAGATGGGGAACGTACATCAATTACCGTGAGTTCTTTCTTATCCTTTAAATCGAGCAATTCATCAACTGAAATATCTTGGAACACAATGTTTCCACCTTTCTGGATCTGAAAGAAAAACTTGAATATCTTCAAACGTTGAGAAATGAGAATGGAAGAAATCAGCTTTCGTCGATTTCTTCCAAGCAAATTTTTCGTTCATTATATGACAACAATGTGCCCTGGATTCTCTTCGGTTACTTCACCAATTATTGCGGCTTCCACTCCCGCATCTTGTAAATCGGATAATAATGCATCTGCTTCTACACCTGCTACGGAAATCAAAAGTCCTCCAGATGTTACGGCATCACATAATATCCATTGATCTATCTGATCCATTGTTTCTGGGAAAGTGACATCACCTTGAAGATGGGCAAAGTTATTTTTTGTTCCCCCCGGCACGGCACCAGTTTCAGCTAGCTCTTTAACCCTCGGCAATATTGGCACTTGGGCATGATGGATACGAAGACCGGTATTACTTCCTTTTGACATTTCTGAAGCATGCCCTAATAGACCAAAACCAGTAACGTCCGTACACGCATGGACATCATAGGATTCCATCGTTTCTGAAGCTATTTTATTTAACGTGGACATTACTTTTGTAACGTGGGCGATTTCTTCCTCTGTTAGAAGGTCCCTTTTAATCGATGTCGTTAAAATGCCCACACCAATAGGTTTAGTCAAAATAAGTTTATCCCCTGGTTTTGCCCCTGCATTTGTACGGACCTTGTCAGGATGAACAAGTCCCGTCACGGCAAGACCGAATTTTGGTTCATTATCATCGATTGAATGTCCCCCGACAAGAGTGGCACCTGCTTCTTTTAACTTATCTCCTGCACCTCGTAAGATATCAGTTAAGACTTGTTTGTCCAATTTGGAAATTGGGAAGGCAACAATATTTAGCGCAGTTAGCGGTTTTCCCCCCATTGCGTAAATATCACTGATGGCATTGGCTGCCGCAACTTGTCCGAATGAATATGGATCATCAACGATGGGAGTGAAGAAATCAACGGTTTGTACAATCGCCAATTCATCATTTAAACGATAAACACCAGCATCGTCACTTGTATCTAAACCAACTAATAAATTCGGGTTAGGAAGAGTAGGTGGTAAACCACGTAAAACCTGAGCCAAGTCTGCTGGACCGATTTTACAGCCACAACCTCCTTTTGAGGATAATGAAGTAAGCTTAACACTATTTGAATTTGTCATAATTAAATCAACCTTTCTTTTCGTCTTAATTATTATAAAACACATAGTCAATAAAAGCATAATTCAGGCTTAAATTTGTGAAATTTACTATTTCACCAAAATAAATTAAAGATTAGTGGTATAATATATTGTCTTTTGAAATTTTTTTATTTTATTGGGAGGTAACCATGTCACAGCTAAGACCTACACTACTTGAACAACGCACGTCAAATACTAAAGCTTTGTGGTTTATCGTTTCATTTTTAGTAATCGCTATTGTAGGATTACTTTATATAAAATGGTGGCCCTATTATCAAAAAGGGATGCTAGCAGCCGATACTCATTCCATTGGAACATCTATTTTGGGAGACCAGTCCAGCGCCACCCTATCATGGAAATCTGCCTGGGATTATGCACAGGTTTATTTCTCGTCCGTATGGAAAGCGGCCATACTAGGAATCCTGCTCGGCTCTTTGGTACAAGTCTTATTACCAACACAATTGCTTCTTAAATGGCTTGGGAAAACATCGTTCGGCAGCACATTCATCGGGGGGTTAGCTTCGGTCCCTGGTATGATGTGTACTTGTTGTTCAGCCCCAGTGGCGGTTGGACTACGTAAAAAAAATGTCTCAGTTGGTGCAGCTTTAGCATTTTGGATTGGCAATCCAACCATCAATCCTGCGACGCTTGTCTTTATGACATTTGTTTTATCATGGAAATTCACGTTAATTCGTCTATTTTTCGGACTGATTTTAACTTTCGGAATCAGCTATTTAGCTAATCGCTTTGTTAAAGACAAAAAACCGGTTGATATAGACCAGATAATAACGGACACTGAAACTACTGGAAACTTCCTTTCTAGATGGTTAAAAAGCTTAGGAAGTATGGTTCTTTACATTGTTCCTGCATATGTTTTATCTGTATTGCTTATTGGGGCTGCGCGTGTTTGGCTATTCCCTCAAGTAGACTCATCTACAAACGGTATAATCGCGATTGTCATCTTTGCAATAGCCGGTATGCTTTTCGTTATACCTACTGCTGCTGAAATTCCAATTATACAAACGTTTATGTCTTTAGGACTTGGTGGAGGACCTGCTGCAGCCTTGCTTCTAACACTACCAGCAATCAGTCTGCCATCTTTAATACTTGTCGCTAAGTCATTCCCTAAAAGAGTCCTATTGTTTGTCGTGTCCTCTGTAGTGATTCTTGGAATAATAAGTGGATTGGTAGGAATGGTCCTCTTATAAGAGTAATTTAAATCGTTAATAAATATAGGTATCAATATAAGTAAAGAACGGAATGGATTAGCTTAGGGCTAGTTCATTCCGTTCTTTACTTTTTTTGCATCTCTTCTGTATGAACATTATCCCCATCTGACAACCCTCTAAACGTAAAAAGACTTGGACGATATAAGATCTGTCATAATCTAGAGGACTACCACTTAAGTTACCTTTTCGTTTGCCCCACTTCAAAAAAACCCACAGAGAGAATGAAACTCTCTGTGGGTTCTCTTAAAAACAGGCAGACTTCTCAATTACTTTTCTTTTATTTCCTGGAGTTCAAACCTTATGGTCTTTTTATTAGAAGAATCAACAGATTCCTTTAAAATCTGACCTACACCCTTTGCATAATAGGTAAGATTGTATTCATCTGAACCATTTTCAGTCGTTCTAACCTTTACGACGTTATTAAAGGTTCCTGCTGGAGTTGTAACCGTTTCATCAACAGATTCAATGTTGAAAGTAAAAGGCTTGACATCCCACTTTTTGCCCACCTCTACCGGGTAAGCCAGTAGTTTATCGTCACCGTAAAATAAGCCATACTTGTTTTCCTTCTCTAAATAAGTATCCGCTCCATACCATGTATCATACCCTTTAGATGTTCCAATAAAGCTTAGTTCAAATTTAATATCTTTCTTTTTCTTTGCATTGTATTCCTGGACTATATATACTTTTTCCGTATCTTTCAGATAACTTGAATCTTTAGAAATTACAGTCGTATCAGCAGCTTCTTCAGAATTATTATCCGAGTTAAAAACTACCTTAGACACAAAAAACATCAATATAACAATAATAATGAGTGAAAGTGCAATTATGAGTTTTACTGGTTTTTTCAACGGTATCTTCCTTTACTCTAACTTTTTATTTTTTAAATCTTTTCAATCTTACCATATAAATATGATAGTGATAAAGTAAATACCATTTCTGTTTATTATTCCAGTATATATCATGTCATTTAATCATTTATTCCATTATCTTTGAATAGCTAAAAGGATATAAAGGTATATTGTTTTAAAGGAGTGAATACAGGTGGAATTAAATTTAGTAAAGCAAATTTTTGAAGATACAGGCTTTCATTCATTATATGATAAATTCAGCTATCAACTTTATGTAACAGGATTATTCGACCTAGTAGATCAACAATCCATTATTGAAAAATTTCTGGATTCGTATGATTTCAATGAAAATCATACACTCCTTTTTGATGATTTCTCTTATTTCTTTAGAAGTTTTCATTACTCCCTTCAAAAGGCTGAGTATTGTTCTATTCTACAACCTGAATGGGATTAACAGTCCTACTTTAATGAAAAAAGTACCAAAGATGTACTGACGAGTTATGTATTCGACCATTAATTATCTAGTGTGAATACGGTATTGGACCAAACCCATGCTAGCTAACCTTTTTTAGATCCAGCCTTTTTCCTGAAATAATCACAGAGATATTCATTAAGTTCTTCATTCTCTATTCAGTGATCAAAATAATTATTCAAAAAGTGAAATAAGCCAAGGCATCTTTGGGAAAGTGCTTGGCCTATTTTGGTATCGAATTTTCAAGTGAAAATAATTGTATTCCCTATAGAACTTATTGAACTTTAGAGGTATATCCATTCGCCCTCTTTATAAACGTTACAATGACTCGCCAAGGATCATTGCTTTCTTGGGGTGATGCATTTCCTTTGGTTTAAGCGACTGCTGATGTCATGGGTTGTTAATGGATTAGATTGCCGTTAACTATAGGTATAAAAGCCTTTTCCTGTTTTCCTTCCATATTCTCCTTTGAAGTATTTTTCTGTGATGACCCTTTGCGGCTTTTTTGATTCGTCGCCAGTTTCTTCATATAGGATTTTCCTGATATAATAATTCACATCAATTCCGGTTAAATCAAGGAGAGCAAACGGACCTATCGGATGATTAAGCGCTTTCTTACAAGCAAGATCAATTTCCTCTACAGTCGCTACATCATTTTCTAATAAATAAATTGCTTCGTCTATTAGTGCACCCAAAATTCTATTAGCAACAAATCCCGAAATTTCCTTTTTTAATAAAATTGGGGTCTTGTTGATTTGTTTTACAAACTCAACCGCAGTGTCCGCTGTTTCGTTTGAAGTATGCAGCCCTTTTACAACCTCTACTAATTCCATTACTAGCACAGGATTAAAGAAATGAAGATTACATACCTTGTGTGGACGTTTTGTCGCATCCGCTAATTTCGAACTTACAATCGTGGAGCTATTCGTGGCAATAATCACATCTTCTGAAACCAATTCGTCTACTTCTGAAAATAATTGCCGTTTTACTTCGAGATCTTCAACAATTGCTTCAATCACAAATTCTGTATCTTTTAGCGCTTCTTCTAAAGACGTTACAAAATGCAGTCTTGAAAAGGCTTCTTTCACTTCTTGAGAAGATAGCTTGCCTTTGAGTATTCTTTTTTTCATATGACCATTCAATGATTCCTCTGCTTTTCTTAGGCTTTCTTCACTTATATCTCTTAAATAAACATCTATACCAGCAAGTGCTGAAACCATCGCAATTTGTGATCCCATAGCACCTGATCCAATAACAGTTAGGCGATTGATATTTTTTTTCAAAAACTCACTCCTTTTGTTCTTAAATTTTTATGATTAACAATGCGTGAAAAGTTGTACCATGTTTAAAAAAACCTTTGACACAATTTCTATGCTTTTTGTTTAGAGAATTTTTGAGCCTCATTGAAACCAATAGATTACCTGCATGAGTTAATTATTAGTAGATTCTTTCTATAATAGTTCCATTAGCCATCCCACCACCTTCACAGATAGCTTGAAGTCCAAATCTACCACCAGTTCTTTCGAGTTCATGCATCATCGAAACCATAAGACGAGCACCTGTAGCACCAAGAGGATGACCTAAAGCAATTGCGCCACCATTTGGATTCAATTTTCTAGGGTCTGCTTCCATTTCTTCTAACCAACACATTGGAACTGACGCAAATGCTTCATTCACTTCATATACATCCATGTCTTCAATCGTTAGTCCTGCTTTATTTAATACTTGTTTAGAGGCTTCAATAGGTCCCGTCAACATTAAGATAGGATCAGAACCAATCACTGCACGGGCAGCGATTCGGAACCTAGGTTTAAGCCCTAATTCCTCCGCCTTCTCCTTGGACATAAGTAGTAATGCTGCGGCGCCGTCACTCATTTGACTTGAGTTGCCTGCATGAATTTTTCCATCCTCCGCAAATGCTGGTTTAAGGGTTCCTAGTTTTTCAATTGTTGATCCTTCCCGTGGACCCTCATCTTGTTTAACCTTGATAACTGTTCCGTCTTCAAGTGTGACCTTTAGAGGCATAATCTCCCTTTCAAACTTTCCTTCTCTTTGGGCATTCAATGCACGATTATGACTTTCTAGAGAAAACTCATCTAACTGTTTCCGGGTAAATTCCCATTTGTCTGCAATCTTTTCCGCAGACAACCCCTGGTGGATCATGTCGAAGCGAGAAGTCAGCATCTCACTCCAATCGGTATTTTTCCGCGATGATCCCATTGGGACACGAGTCATACTTTCCACACCGCCAGCGATCACAATATCCATATCCCCACTCATAATTGCTTGCGCCGCAAAATGTATCGCCTGTTGACCAGATCCACACTGGCGGTCAATTGTTGTCCCTGGTACCTGAATTGGAAAGCCTGCCATTAAGGCAGATATTCGGGCAATGTTATATGTTTGTTCTTCTATTTGGGTTACACAACCCAATATGACATCTTCTACGAGACTAGTGCTTATGCCCGCACGTACTACTACTTCGTTTAAAACATGAGCAGCTAATTCGTCCGGACGAATAGAACTGAGAACCCCTTTTCGTTTTCCAACAGGAGTCCGAACTCCCTCTATAATGACCACTTCACGCATATACATTCCTCCTAGTATGGATACTTAATAACTTTTATATGAAACTATTACTTTATTATTTTTTGTTACTCCAATACTTTAGATGAGACATTTTCAATAATTGTTTCCGATTTAAGATGGTTTACTCTTGCTATTCGAATCTCCTTATACCACCTTTCTATTGGCAAGTCACCAGCAAAACCAGCACCTCCATGAATTTGTAAGACATCATCCACAATTTTTGAAGCAGTTTCTGTAGCCTGAAGTTTCGCAGTTTGAGCAATTAGCTCCCAATCCTCTTCATTCTTATCGATCCTTTTTGCAGCATCTTGCACTATTAATCTAGCCGATTGCAACGAGATATACGCTTTCCCGAGCATATTTCGAATTGTTGGAAATTCAGCAAGCGGTTTTCCTCTCGTAATCCTCTTTTTCGCGAATTCTTTCCCATATTCAATAGCTTGAACGGAAACACCTAAGCATTTTGCGGCAAGTAAAACTTGTGATTCGGCTAACCACTGTTTTATAAATCTCGTTCCATCACCTATCGCACCAATACGTTGATTGTCACAAATTCGTGTTTGATTAAAAATAATAGAGTGTGCAGAATGTACATCAATTAAAGTCATTTCTTTCCTTTCCAATTGGTCAACAGAATCTAATAGAAAAAGAGTTGGTTTAAGCTCTCCACTTTCAAGTTGACAATTTACAAGGATAACACCAAAACCCGATGTATCTAGGTTTTGTATATAGGACTTTTCACCAGTGATGATCCAACTGTCTTGATCTCGAATAGCTGAAGTGGTTAATTTGGTTAAATCATTATCTTCAGCTTCCTCCCAAACGGCGATAAAACAGCCTTTTTCAGTTTTCATGGCAGGCTTTAGAAAATAGTCCCGCTGTTTGTTCGTACACTCAGCTAAAAAACTTGGAAATGCCCCTCCGAACACATCTGCAGCTGGATGGTAAAGACCAAATGGGTGCTTGGAAGCTTCCTCTACTAATTTCGTTCTATCAAGTAAGGATATCTCCGCGCCGCCCCATTCCTCATTTGTACCGATTCCATCTAAACCATAATCATCAACTACTTGTTTTAAACGTTTAACGATTTCATTCGACAACTCTTTTCTATCTCTTTTGAATGACTTCTCAGCATCTTCTGCATAATCGCATAAAATGGATGATAAAATTTCTTTTACATTTTCTAACTCCGGTTTCAATAACTCGTTAGCCAAGGTCATTCCACCCCCATCATAATTTGGATGATTTTCTTAACTAATGGATACAGAAGAGTCTCAGCGAAGCATTTCTTTTCTCTGCGCCTTAGAGGCTTGTTCTAATAAATTCTTGATGCCTATATCCAATTTTCCAAACCGCTTATCTTTTGCCTCCCCGATTTTCCAACGATAATAGATTTGCTGAAGAATCACGGCAATTTTGTAAAAGGCGAAAGTCAAATAATAGTCAATATGTGTGATATCACGACCGCTTTTTTCACTATAAAGTTCTAATATTTCTCTTCTGGTAAAAAATCCAGGATTCATTGTAACGGATGATAACCCTGTCACTTTATCATCGGGTTCGGTCCAATAGGCAAGTGTCGTACCTAAGTCGGTTAGTGGATCACCAATCGTACTTAACTCCCAATCAAAAACACCAATTACCTCTCCCGGGTCATAAGCTGCAAACATCATATTATTCAATTTAAAATCGTTATGAACAATGGTTGGCGAAAGAGAAGGTGGTATATTATCAAGAAGCCAATTTTCCAAAGAGCTGACAGCAGGAATATCATTTGTTTTCGCTTGGTGGAACCGCTTGATCCACCCATTCACCTGTCGACCTAAATAGCCATCTGGATAACCGATGGTATCTAACCCAGCAGTTTTATAATTAACAGCATGCAATTTGACTAGTGTATCAACTAAAGCTTTTGATGCATGTTGTCCTACGTTTTCCTTATTTTCATATTCATTTGGGATAGTTTCATCAAACACACACCCCTCTTTTTTCTCCATCACATAAAAGTGGCGTTCCATAATATTTGGGTCCGCACAGTATAAATATGGCTTTGGTGCAAGCGGGAAAGCACGATTCAATTTTTCAAGTATTTCGAACTCTCTTTTCATATCATGGGCCTTGGGAGGAATGGGACCAAATGGTGGCCTTCTCAAAACTCCTTGCCAGTCCCCAATAGAAATAAGGTAAGTTAAGTTCGAATATCCTGCTGAGAATTGGTTTACCTCAAGGGGGGAAGAACTTAGCCCTTGTATTTCTTGACGGAGATACTCCTCGACAATGGACCAATTAATCTCATTGACTTGTAGTTTGCTCATATAGTTTCTCCTTTGATTGGTAATTCTTTAATACCTGTCGAGCAACCACCATTCGGTGTACCTCATCCGCTCCATCATAAATTCGAGCGGCTCTTGCTTCTCTATATAACCCTTCTAGTGGTGTATTTGGCGTCAATCCCAACATTCCTAGATTTTGAATAGCTCGGTCGATGACATTATTTAAGACTTGAGCGCCATATAACTTAGCAAGTGAAACTTCTTTCCTTGCTTGGTCCCCTTGGTCCATTTTCCAGGCAGCTTGTAGTGTTAGTAATCTGGAAGCCTGAATTTCTGCTTCTGAATCTGCAAGATCGTTTTGAATAATTTGCGAATCTGCCAGTGTTTGAGCCCCATCTTTTTTCGTTAAAGAATAGGCTATCATTTCATTCAAGGACCGTCGTGCTACACCTAGCCAGCGCATGCAGTGGGTAATCCTCCCAGGACCTAATCGAAGCTGAGCTAGTTTGAATCCATCTCCTCGTTTCCCCAGCAAATTATTCTCTGAAATTCGGCAATTATGAAACCGAACTTCACAATGTCCTCCTATATAATGATCTCCCATGACAGGAACTTCACGCACAATCTCAAAGCCTGGTGTCCCAGTATCTACAAGGAACAAGCTCGTGCGATGATGAGGCTCGGCTTCCGGGTCTGTTACGACCATCACAATGGCAAAAGCAGCTCCCTCTGCACCAGTGGTAAACCACTTATGGGCATTGATGATCCACTCGTTTCCATCTTTTATTGCTGTTCCTTGGAGTGTTCTTGGGTCAGAACCTGATACTTCCGGCTCCGTCATAGCAAAACAGGAACGAACTTCATAATCTGCCAGTGGCTTTAAATATTTTTGTTTTTGTTCCTCAGTCGCTGCATGAACTAAAATCTCGCCGTTACCAGCGTCAGGAGCCATTGAACCAAAAACATATGGGCCGATAGGACTTTGACCAATCACTTCTGACAACAATCCTAATGAGACAAAACCCATTCCCATTCCACCTACATCTTTTGGTAGATGTCCAGCCCACAAACCATTTTCCTTCACAATTTGTTGTAATGGCTTTAAAATTTCCTGAGGTAATCCACGATGCGGGACCATATATTTTTCATTTGGAAAAACATAATTGTGCATAATTTTGGTCGCTTTATCTACCATTGCTTTTTGCGCTCCATTTGGGGTAAAGTCAAACAAGATTATCCCTCCTTTTGTTTTTTTCTTCATTTATTTCATATCATGATAAGGAAACATTGCCTTCCCCAAAGAGAATACTTATTGAGCTAACCATCCACCATCTATATAAATCGTTTGCCCTGTGATAAAACTGCTAGCCTCCGAAGCTAACAAAATGACAGCACCGGTTATTTCTTCTGGTTCTCCTAATCGATTCATCGGAGTCTTCCCAATCAATTTTGCTCGGATTTTTGGATTGCTTAACTCTTGTCTATTCAACTCTGTTTCAATGTAGGCAGGTCCAATCGCATTCACTTGGATGCCATGTCTTACCCATTCAAGCGCCAACGACCTTGTTAAATTAATTACTGCAGCTTTACTTGCCGTATAAGGAGCTATCCCATAATCACCGACAGCACCTGCTACAGAGGCAAGGTTGATAATTTTTCCATATCCTTGCTCTTTCATTACCTTCCCCGCAGATTGGCAACAGAAAAACAGTGATTTTACATTTAAGTCCATTACCTTATCCCAATCACTCTCGGAGATATCGAAGGCCAACTGTGTATGCGAGATTCCTGCATTATTAACTAAAATATCGATTTTTCCGAAGTGTCTAACTACTGTTCCCATCATTTCTTTGGTTGCTGAGATATCCCGAAGGTCCGTCGGAATACTGATTACCTCTCTTCCATACTCTTTCACTTCGGCAACTACTTCTTTATTTTTTTCTTCATTCCGGCCGACGATCACAATATCTGCACCAGCTTCCGCTAGCGCTAACGAAATCGCTTTTCCTAATCCGCGGTTTCCTCCAGTAACTATTGCCACTTTATTCTCTAAGTTAAATCTTCTCACTGATTCACATCCTTTATTATTATTAACTAGAAGTGAATTCCCCTCCTTTACAAACAACGAGGCTAGATCAGTAATCTAAGTAACAAAGGAAAAAATTTTACATCTTATATACACCTTATTGGTAAGAACCGGTAAAATTAGGTTTTGTTTTGTCAATGAAAGCACGAACCCCTTCTTGATGATCCTGTGTATTAAATACAATCCCTTGGACCATTGCTTCTTCTTTGAGAATATCCTCCAATGAAGATTCCATACTGTGATTTAACATTGTTTTGGTTAGCCCAATGGCAATTGGTGGATTAGCGACAAATGAATCCGCTAATTCGGTGCAAAAATTTAATAGATAATCTTCCTCAACAACTTCTAGGCATATGCCATAATCTTTCGCTTCGCTTGCGGAAAGAATTCTATCTGAGAACGCAAGCTCCTTTGCTCTTGCCATCCCAACGATTCTTGGTAAATGATAGAGTGCCCCTAGATCAGGAACTAGGCCAACTTTATTAAAACTCAATCCAAATTTGGCCTTAGAGGAGGCAATCACAATATCACATGCGATTGCAATGCTGAATCCCGCTCCGATAGCAAAACCATTAACCGCCGCTATCACGGGTTTTTCCATATTAACCAATTCCTTTAGAAAGTAACTATGCTTTTGCATATATTTTCTCCCGCTGGCTGCAGAAGTCACTTTTGAAAACCCCTTTATATCGCCACCAGCACAAAAGGACCTCCCATTTCCTGTTAGAATAACAGCACGAATAGAAGAATCATTTTTTATAGAATTGAAGAAATGGTTCAACTTCTCAATGATTGCACCTGAAAGGGCATTGAGAGAATTAGGTTCATTCAGAGTGATTGTGGCTATCCCATTATTTACTTGCATTATGACCGCTTCATTTTCCATTGTAGAGCTCCCTTCCCGGAAATTTTTTTTAATCATGATAGGGATATATATTTAGAAGTTAAAGAATTTTGTAGTGTGATAGAAAAGGACCCTGACGGTCGCTTATTGGTCAAGCAACCGTCAATGAAATCAACAACAAATAACGCTCATCTGAATTTTTTATACTAATATAACTTTGGTCGTTTTCAGTGATGTTAGCCCTTAGAGTCCCATTCGCTTTGCAATGATGGTTTTCATAATTTCATTTGTACCGGCATAAATGGTAGTTGCTTGAACATCTCTAAAACGTCTAGCAATTTCATATTCTTCCATAAATCCATAACCACCATGTAATTGCATACAAGTAGTAGCAACTCTTTTTGTCATCTCCGTAATCCACCACTTTGCCATTGAAACTTGGGTAATAACGTCTTTTTTCTCCATATGATTAACGATTAAATCATCTACAAAGGTTCTTGCAATAACAATCTCGGTTGCCATTTCGGCTATTTTAAACTGTGTATTTTGCAGTTTACTAATTGCTTTTCCAAAAGCCTCCCTCTGTTTAACATAATCAATCGTGACTTCAAGCATTTTTTCTGCTGTAGCCACGCTCCCAACAGCAACTAATAACCGCTCTTGTTGAAGTTTTTCCATTAAGTAATAAAATCCTTTACCTTCTTCTCCTAATAGATTTTCAGCTGGTACACGAGCGTCATCAAAGATGAGTTCAGATGTATCCGAAGAGTGTTGGCCAACCTTTTCTAACTGGCGTCCTTTAGAAAAGCCAGGCGTATTGCTCTCCACTACAATAAGACTTACTCCTTTATGTGCAGGTGTAGCCATATGATCCGTTTTACAGGCAACCACAAATAAATTTCCTACAATGCCGCTTGTAATAAACGTTTTTTCACCATTTAAAATATAGTAATCACCTTCTCTAACCGCTGTAGTCTTTAAACTTGCAACATCAGAACCTCCGCCTGGTTCAGTCATTGCAATTCCAGTAATGATATCGCCTGTAATACATCTAGGAATCCAACGTTGCTTTTGTTCTTCAGTTCCAAATGTATTTATATACGGGACTACAATGTCATTATGATTATTGATTCCCACTAACCCGCCACCGACTCTTTCCAACTCTTCATTGATAATTACCGAATATCCAAAGTCTGCATTAGCCCCGCCATACTTTTCATCCGCCCATGGACAAAGAAAACCTTGTTCCCCCATCTTTTTCCAGAAGGAAAGCGAGACCTTTTTTTCTTTCTCCCACTGTTCAAAGTATGGTACTGCTTCTTTTTCTAAAAACTTCTTTAAAGCACGTCTGAATATTTCATGATTTTCACTCAGATAGCTCTTACTTATTCTTCCTCCCGCTCGACTATTTTTAGATGCTGTTTTAGAATCAATCATTTTTACTTTTCCCCCTATCTTTTTAAGATGGTGACACAGGAGTTCCCTCCTGCCCCTTCACTATGACATAATGCAACCTTCGCTCCTTCTACTTGATTAGCACCCGCTTCTCCTCTTAACTGCCAAGTAACCTCAGCAATTTGTCCAAGAGAAGATGCCCCAACAGGTTCACCCCTGGAAAGAATTCCACCACTAACATTTATAGGAATCCTGCCTCCGATGGAAGTCTCGCCAACCTGAGCTCTCAGCCCTCCCTCTCCTATCGGACAAAAACCTAATCTTTCGGAATAGATAATCTCAGAACCTGCATCCACATCTTGTATTTCCGCTACATCAATTTCTTCAGGACTAATTCCTGCCATCTCATAAGCTGCGTGAGCTGCTCGTTCAGCAAGTGTTGGATAAGACGTGTGGACAGGTGCGGAAACAGCCGGTACGAACATATCCCCTCTTCGTCTCGTTTCCAAAACGGAAGCAGCAATAGTGACATAGTTCTTTGTAAACTTTTGGGCCGTTTTCTTCTTACAAATGATAGCAGCTGCTGCACCATCATTTGGAGCACACAACATGTAAAGTGTTAAGGGATCTGAGACCATTCGTGCATTAAGTATCTCTTCAATCGATAGTTCTTTTCTAAACATCGCATAGGGGTTATGAACAGCATACTTATGACTTTTAGAAGTAATATAAGCTAATTGTTCTTTTGTCGTTCCATATTCCACCATGTGTTCATGAATACTTGTCGCGAAATAAATAGGGTTTGCTCCCAACCCCGTCGCTTCCTGCCAATAATCATATCCAGCACCATGTAAAAATCCCCTTGGGCTTTTTTCAAACCCAACTGCAAGGACTATATCGTAAACCCCTGATTCAACTGCTTGGCATGCAAGACGTAAAGCAGAAGCACCGCTCGCACACGCATTTTCTACATTCACAATAGGGATACCTGGAAGACCTAATCTTTCTAGTACGTTATGGCCTGATGCGGAAATCTCATACACATTTGCAGAGAAAGCCGCTTGGATATCTTTCATGGTCATATTAGCATCTGCTAAAGCACGTTTTGCAGCTATTGAACCTAAATCCCTGTAACTCTTATCATTAAATCGGCCAAACTCATGCATTCCTACTCCAGCAATCACAACCTCATCCAATAGAAACCCTCCCTTCCCTATGGAACTGGTTTATACTTAAATGTTATATATTCTTTACCTTCTTCCACATATGCCAAATCAAAAATGATTTCAACTTCCATCCCTGCTTCTAAATGGTCAATTGTCTTTTCTGTTGTTAGACCCATAATTCTGATACCTTCTTGAAATTCAACGACACCAACTGTATATGGAACTTCCCCTTTGTATCCTGGTGTAGGGGAATAAATTCCAGTAAAACTTTTCAATTTCCCCCTAGAATGTAAAATCAATTCTTCCATCGTTTCTGTACAGCATTCTGGGCAATAAATTTGTTTTGGAAAGGCCATTTCACCACATTCAGAGCATTGTGAAACAATTAGACCATATGGTTCTTTTGAAGAATTAAAGAGCCCGGGCTGTACTGGAAGTTTCTCTTTCGCTTTTTCCAATGTTAACCCTCCCACGAAGAACGATATTTAAATCGTTTTTCCTTTGATTATTGCATCATGTTTTCATCTAAAATACTAAAAGGTGAATCAACTTTCATCTTTTGATAAGTGAATAGGTATTCTACTTTGCAAATAAATAGAATATGGATATGGGGTGAATCATTAAAGATTCACCTTTTATACGATCTCAATGTTATTCGTTACTAGACTTTAGAAATTCATCGAACTATTAATGTCAATTCTCATTTACTACTTTATTGACATCCTCTTATATAATACTGCTTGGGCTGCACTGATAAAATCTCTTCCACCTCTCCACGCTTCCACTAGTGATGCTTGCTGTACTTCCGGATTAAATTGGTCTTGAACGGAGCACAGCAAAATCCTCCTAGGACCTTTCAGTTGTTGTACACCTCCTTGTACTTTAGGAGAGGACTGATCGGTTCCAATTAGACGGCAAGCCTTTATAGACTCGTTTTCCTTTAATATGGGGAACAATTGGTCATTGTACCAATGATCCAATTTCTCCTCTCCATATTCTTCCGGATCAAAGAATAGTGCCCACACATTTTGAGCTGTACGGTCCGTATCATTCAACCAAGTATCAGTAAGAGGTTTATAGGTTCCCCCCATTATACTAGTAATGTAAGTAAGCATTCTTTTTGTCCATTCAGGCCGCATTCCTGGACCTGTAGATGTTCGGTTAATATGATAAGCCTCGGACTCTAACACTTTTTCATCATAAAGCTCATAGAAACTCAAATATCGTGGGGCAGGAAACCTAGGATTTAAAGGTGATAGAGAAGAAGATTCTACCTGTTCATATCGATTTCCGCTTATAAAACCTGGCACTTGCACTAGTGAAGACAGATGCTCCAGATTATACCATTCGTTCCACTCCGCAGTTATTTCCGGCTGACACTCTAATGCCCACAATAACATTGCTTGTCCTTTATCAAACATTCGTGTCACCACTCTTTCAAGAAATCAGATATATATTCTTGAGTTAAAAAATTTTATCATATAGTTTGCGAGTTTTTCAGAAGCTTGAATTTGCGGGAAGTGTCCAGCTTCTTCCATAATAGTAGGTTTGACAGGTGGGTTTAAGAGTTGACCAACCTCACCCACAACCTCAGGTGTGAAGGATGGATCGAGCATACCCCCAATTACGACAGCACGTGAGCGAATGCTCTTTATCCGTTCGGTCAATATTGTACCTGCTCTAGCAATTGCACGAGAGCAAACTGCATAATGATAAGGATTATTACTTGTAAATATATTTCTGTAATTCGCAACAATTTCGGGAAAGCGTTCTCTGAAAGAGGACGGAAAGGAACTTTCCAGGCTATAGTTTACTACTGCCTCCATCCCTTCCTTTTCTACCTGATTTGCACGATTAAACACATAATCAGAGACCCCCTGACTAATGTGCGGTCCAATCGCAATCAGCATGACAGAAGAGATGCGCTCTGGAAAATTTGCAGCAAGATAGGCAGCAACAACCGCTCCATACGCTACCCCAGCTAAATTGATGGTCTCTATCTTTAAGTCATCTAATAAATCAATTAGACTTCGAGCCACATCATCTAGGCTCATGACTGAATTGACAAGGGGGCTTTCGCCAGCACCTGGCAGGTCAACGATTATTCTCCTGAAGTTATTTTCAAGATATGGATCAATCCACTGCCAAGAAGAACGGCTCCCGCCTAGTTCATGTAAAAGCAGAATTTCTGATGCACCTTCTGGTCCTTTTAAGTCATATTTTATATTCGAAACCAAAACAATTTCCTTCCTTCCAAATCAGGTTATTAAAACATGTACAAAAACTTCATGTTATGTTCCTCTAGCATTCGATAGCTATACTAGATTAAGATAAAGGAAGTTTTCGATGGCAACACTAATAGATCGTAACCTGTACAGCAGCTGCTAACACTTTATCGAAAATGGAACTAACTTGTCCAAAAGACCATTATTTTAATTGTTTATTAAAATTGGTCAGAAATTCACTTCTACTTTTGAACATTAAAAGCAATATCCACACTACCCATCTGTTTACGTATTGCATCTACCGATTAACACATCCTACTTTTTCAGGAAATACCAGTTACAGATAGGTAAAAGAATCTTATGAGCAAGTCTAATTATTTTTCGATAGATTTAAGCATGAGTTTGATCTTCTTTTAAGACAATCTCCCTCACCCGGTTTTTATCCACTTTACCAAAATCGGTTTTTGGGAGAGATGGTACAATAAATAAAAACTCTGGCCACTTAGCTTTAGAAATCCCAATTTCTTTTAAACAGGAACATATGTCATCTAAGATTAACTCATGATTAGCTCGGACCGATACAACAGCACAGATTCGTTCACCTAGCAGTTTATCTGGACGACTAACAACAGCTGCTTCAACAATTGCCGGATGTGTCATCAAGGCGGTCTCTACTTCTGCTGCATCAATTTTAAATCCCCCACGAATAATTTGGTCCTTAATTCTTCCAACAACCCTAATGAATCCTTCCTCATCACGAATGATTAAATCCCCCGTTAAAAAAGCATCGTCTGACGTTCGCTTATTTTGTTCTGCCCCTAGTCCTGGCAAGTAGCCCTTAAAGAGAGACGGACCTCGGACACCTGCCTCTCCAATTTCCCCTCGCGGAAGACTTTTTCCTTTACTGTCATACGCTTCCAAATGAGTTCCTGGAAACGGCACGCCATCAAAAATGAGTTTACGTTCTTCAAGATCAGTTAAACGGACCGATGCATGTCCTAAGCATTCAGACATTCCATACATGCGGAGTACTTGAATACCTAGTAACTTGTTTGCATTGATGACGATATCTACGGAATTAGGACTACCACCTACTGATAAGGCTCTCATCGAAGGAAGATGACGGGTCCATTGTCCTGAGTGGACTGCCTCCATCATTAGAAGAAGATGGGTTGGTACACACATCCCCCAAGCACTTTTATGCAAATCCATTAGTTCAAGTGCCTTAAGTGGATTCCATTCTCCCATAAGAATTAAAGGATGTCCCATCGACAGCGCGATGTGAACGTTAAATGTCCATCCTGCAGCAGAGGTGAGAGGCGAAATAGCCATGATGGGCTCACCCTGCCTTAAACCAACAATGCTTGAACAATACTTACTTGCATAATTAAGTGAACTAGCAGTATGTGGCACTGCTTTGGGAACACCCGTAGTTCCTGAAGTAAAGCCGATTAAAACCGTTTCCTCTTCGGACGTTGACTCTACAATCGGAGATGACTGCAAATACAAGTACATATTTTTCAACCCAACTAACTCGACAGCCGCTTTTTCTTTCCTATGGCTTAGATAAGCAGTTGGACGTAGTCGTTCGAGAATTAATTGTCGTTCTTTGTTAGCAAGCTTGTAATTAACCGGACAGATGATTGCTCCTAATTTGGAAAGGGCAAGTCCAATAACAACTGTATCAACTGATGTATGCGAATCAAAAAGAATTCTGTGACCAGCCCCGATACCCGCTTGCAACAGCTGATCTGCTAAAACTAATGCATTACGGTAAATGTCAATTCGCTTTATCGGACTTTCCCCATCAAAGACCGCTACTGATTCTGGGTCCATTTCAAACCACCTGGCGAACTGTTTCCAGAGGCCTTCTGTCCCCCATGTTATATCACCGATTTCATTAATCAAAAGGACCCCTCCTATCCAATCGTCTGTCCACCATCAACAACAAGTGTTTGACCTGTCATAAAGCTGGAAGCCTCTGATGCAAGGAAGGCAATAGCTCCTGAAATTTCTTCTGATCTTCCAAAACGACCCATAGGTATACGGTTACGTAACCAGGATTGTCGTTGTTCATCAATTTCTTCCGTGAAACCTGAGTCGATGGATCCTGGTGCAAGGCTGTTAACTCTAATTCCATAATGCGCCCAGCTTACAGCCAAGTCCTGGGTTAGCTTTATCACAGCAGCTTTTGACGTTGTATAAGGAACAACCTCACCGGCTTCCGGCGGGAAGGACATTAGCCCTCCCGAAGAAGTAATATTAATAATGGTTCCTCCGCCATTTTTAATCATATGTTTTGCAGCTGATTGACAGCATAGGAAAGTTCCGGTTAGGTTTACATCAATCACTTTAGTCCAGCCATTTAGAGGAATCTCTTCTGGCGGACCCGACCAAAACGTTCCTGCACTATTAATTAGAATATCTATGGTGCCAAAGCGGTTTATAGTTTCCGTTACTGTGTTTTCTACTTCTTGTTGATTGGTAATGTCACAACGGAGACCAATCGCCTCTACATTGTAAGTTTTGGTTATTTCCTCTGCCAAACTAACGCATAGAGATTCCTTACGAGCCGCTAAGGCAACATTACAGCCTAATTCTGCAAGTGTTTTAGCCATAGTACTAGCTAATACCCCGTGCCCCCCCATTATCAACGCTGTTTTCCCGCGTAAATCAAACGTATCGAGAACAAATCGAGAGCTACGGGAAGCTGCTCTAGGTGGTTGTGTAGCTGTACCAATTTCTTCAGCCAATAAATCCACCTCATCCATAATCAATGCAATTCGCTTCCCTCCCATTGATGCTGTATCCTCAACTGCAGCTACCCACTCAGGTGATATCAACATTCGATTTAAGGCTTCCCGATCCTTAAAATAAAGTTGCGCAAGTCCGTCCCATTCCGGTTCCCCATTACGTTGATCGAAATCTTTTTCTACCTTTCCATGAGTGTAAGCTAACACCCCTGGTAATTTCTTAGCCATATCTGCATGAGGACCACGCCACCATTCCAAGAAACGTTCCTTTTCCCAATCACTCGGACGTCGTGCTAGGACAACAAATTTAATCATTTTTTTCCTCCTAACTCTTACAATCCAGTCCACACCGGTTTCTTTTTGTTCAGGAACGCTTGAACTCCTTCTTTTGCATCCTCACTTTGATGCACAACATTACAAGCAAGATGTTCTAGCACCATCAATGTATCGGTATCCGCATCTAAACCGCGGTTTGCTGACATTTTCGTAATCCACATAACGAATGGGCTTTTGTCAGTTAAATCACCTAAGAAGGTTTCAACCACTTGATCCAGTTCTTCTTTAGGAGCGGATACGTTCGCAAGTCCCCATTCGGCACATTGAACACCGCTTAGCAATTTCCCTGTTAACATTAATTCTTTCGCTCTTCTCATGCCAACATATCTTGGTAG